>JAUYMV010000536.1 GCA_030698645.1 Mesorhizobium sp. | reverse complement strand
GACTCGATCCTGTCAGAGACGAGCGCACTTCCTGGAGTTTGGACCATGACCCTGTTCCTGCGTGCAGCCCTGCCACTTGCCCTGATTGCGCTAGCGCCCACGGCCGCCGCTCTGGCAGCCGACTACGACCCGCCGGTCTATGTCGAGCAGGCGGAGGAATACGTGCCGGTCGAGATTGGCAGCGGATGGTATCTGCGCGGCGATGTCGGTTACGCGATGTCGGCCAGATCGACCGGCATCTTCACCTACCGGACCTTCGACCCGCTCGCGATCCCGCCCTATTCGACCTCGAACTTCGTCACCGGCGGCATCGATACGGATCTGACCGCCGGCATCGGCATCGGCTACCAATTCAACCAATATCTGCGCGGCGACGTGACGCTCGACGGATTCCGCGGACAGTTCACCGGTTCGACGGCCGCTCCCGCGCCCTGTCTGCCGGACGCCATCTATGTCGGCACCACCTGCCGTTCCGAAGACACCGCCGACTTCTCCGTGGTTTCGCTGATGGCGAACGGCTATGTCGATCTCGGCACCTATGCCGGGTTCACGCCCTACGCCGGCGCCGGCCTCGGCACCTCCTACGTGTCCTGGAGCGGCCTCGACAACCAGTCCTTCTGCGTCAATGGCGTCAACCCCTGCCCGGTTCCGGGCGGCGCGACCACCGCCACACCGCATCCCGGCGAAAAGAGCTGGCGCTTCACCTACGCCTTCATGGGCGGCGTCGCCTACGACATCACCAAGAACTTCAAGGTCGACCTCGGCTACAAATACACCAAGATCGCCGAAG
Source organism: Mesorhizobium sp. (assembly GCA_030698645.1). Classification (GTDB taxonomy): domain Bacteria; phylum Pseudomonadota; class Alphaproteobacteria; order Rhizobiales; family Rhizobiaceae; genus Mesorhizobium_A. The sequence continues at coordinate 535 of JAUYMV010000536.1, read as the reverse complement.
GCCCGATGTTCGGCTGGGGCGCGGTCGTCGCCGCCAGCGGCGCCAGCGGCGTCCAGGGCCGCGATCCGGGCATGGCGCAGCATGAGGTTCGCGTCGGCTTGCGCTACGCTCTCTGGTAGGGCCCGGCGCCGGCATGCTTCCTAAGGGCGGGCTTCGGTCCGCCCTTTTTCGTGGAATGGCGCGCAGCAGGGCCAGTTTACCGCGCGCGCGGGATGGCCTATAGGTCCGCCGATCTCCGCAGACAACCCCAGATTCGGTGCAATGGACCAGACGCTGAGCGCCGACGCCGGACCGGGCTTCCGCAAGATCCTGATCTATTGCCTGGTCGCCTATCTGGCGTCGCGGGGGGCGCTGACCCTCATCGGCGTCGCCGCGCAGACGTTCATCCTGCCGCTCCTGCCGCCGGGAAGCTACCGCTGGCATGAAGGGGTGGCGCCCTGGCTGGACGTCTGGGGCGCCTGGGATTCCGGGTGGTTCACGGGCATCGTCGAGGGCGGCTACATGACGACGCCGATCACCGAACCGGCGTCGGACA
>JAUYMV010000523.1 GCA_030698645.1 Mesorhizobium sp. | reverse complement strand
ACCTCTTCGCGGTGCGCGCCGCACTTATCCCCGCCGACGACGAACACCGCTTCGGCCACGGCAAGGCGGAGGCGCTGGCGGCCTCGCTCGAGGCGCGGCTTGCGACGATCGCCGAAGCGTCCGCCAGCAGGATCGCGCGTCCGCGCGTCTATTTCGAGGAATGGGACGCGCCGATGATATCGGGCATCGGATGGGTTTCCGAACTTGTCGAGATCGCCGGCGGCGTCGACATATTCTCCAAGAACCGCACGAAACAGGCGGCGAAGGACCGCATCGTCTCGTCCGATCAGGTCATCGCCGCGGCGCCCGAAATCATCCTCGCCTCCTGGTGCGGCAAGAAGGTGCGCCCCGAGCGCATCGCGTCCCGGCCGGGCTGGGCGTTCCTCCCGGCGGTGGCGAACGGCCGGATCGTCGAAATCAAGTCGCCGCTGATCCTGCAGCCCGGACCGGCCGCGCTGACCGACGGCCTCGACGCAATCGTCGCTGAAATCGCGGCGCCTCGTCCTGCTGGCGACCCCGCCGTCATCCAAAAGGGGTAAGCCGCCGCCCTTGACGCATGCGTCCCCGTCCCCTTTTATCTGCACAGGGACGGCGCGAAGCTGTCTGAAACGATCCGAGCGGCGTGGAGTGGACAGCGGCGGCGCATTGCGCCCTCGCCGGTCCGCCGTCCCGATCGTCCGGACATCAGGGAGACGACAATGCAGAAACTGATTGCCTCGTTTGCGGTGGCCGCCGCGCTCGCCTTCGCCACCACGGCCGGCGCGCAGACCTATCCCGACCGCAACATCACCGTCGTCGTGCCCTTCGCGGCCGGCGGCCCGACCGACACCGTCGCCCGGCTCGTCGCCGAAGCCATGTCGAAGGATCTCGGCCAACAGGTCATCGTCGAGAATGTCGGCGGCGCCGGCGGCACGCTCGGCGCCAAGCAGGTCGCAGAGGCCGATCCAGATGGCTACAAGCTTCTGCTCTACCACATCGGCATGGCGACCAGCGCCACGCTCTACCGCAACCTGCCGTACAATACGCTCGAAGCCTTCGAGTATATCGGCCTGGTCACCGAAGTACCGATGACCATTCTTGCCAGGAAGGACATGGCGGCGACGACGCTTGCCGAACTCGTCGACTACGCCAAGGCCAACGCCGACAAGGTGACCGTGGCCAATGCCGGTATCGGCGCGGCGTCGCATCTGTGCGGCATGCTCTTCATGAGCGCGATCGGCACCCCGCTCGTCACCGTCCCCTACAAGGGAACCGGGCCGGCCATGACCGACCTGCTCGGCGGCCAGGTCGACATCTTGTGCGACCAGACCACCAACACCACCAAGCAGATCCAGGGCGGCACCGTGAAGGCCTACGCCGTGACGACGCCCGCGCGTCTCGATGTGCTGCCGGATGTGCCGACCACGACGGAAGCCGGGCTAACCGGCATGGAGTTCGGCATCTGGCACGGTCTCTACGCGCCAAAGGGCACGCCCGCCGAAGTCGTCGATCGCCTGTCGAAGTCGTTGCAGGTGGCGCTCAAGGACAAGAACGTCATTGACCGCTTCGCCGAACTCGGCACCTCGCCGTCGCCGGAAGCCGATGCCACGCCCGCGGCCCTCAAGGCCAAGCTCGAAAGCGAGATCGCGCGCTGGAAGCCGGTGATCGAGGCCGCCGGCCAGTTCGCCGACTGATCGCGGCAGC
>JAUYMV010000167.1 GCA_030698645.1 Mesorhizobium sp. | reverse complement strand
ACGACCTGATGATGTCGCCGCAAGCGCCGGACTTCGGCGCGGCGTCGGACGGCGACGGCGACCGCAATCTGATCATCGGGAAGGACATCTTCGTCACGCCATCGGATTCGCTGGCCATCCTGGCGGCGAACGCGCATCTGGCGCCGGGCTATCGTGGCGGCCTTGCCGGCATCGCGCGCTCGATGCCGACCAGCGGCGCGGCCGACCGCGTCGCGGCGAAGCTCGGCATTCCGCTGTTCGAGACGCCGACCGGCTGGAAGTTCTTCGGCAATCTGCTCGACGCCGGCATGGCGACGATCTGCGGCGAGGAGAGCGCCGGCACAGGATCCAACCATGTGCGCGAGAAGGACGGGCTGTGGGCGGTGCTGCTCTGGCTGAACATCCTGGCGGTGCGGCGGGAGAGCGTGAAGGCGATCGTCACGCAGTACTGGGCCGAATATGGCCGCAACTACTACTCCAGGCACGACTACGAGGGTGTCGAGACAACCGGCGCCAACCGGCTGGTCGATGGTCTGAGGGCGAAGCTGGCGACTCTTCCGGGCACGGTCGTGAACGGCATGACTGTCGTTTCGGCCGACGATTTCTCCTATCTCGATCCCGTCGACGGTTCTGTCAGCGACCACCAGGGCATCCGCATCCTCTTCGACGGCGGCTCGCGCATCGTGTTCCGCCTGTCGGGAACGGGCACCAGCGGCGCGACGGTGCGCGTCTATATCGAGAAGTTCCAGCCGGACGCGGCGGGGCAGGACGTCGAGACGCAGGCCGCGCTGGCGCAGCTGATCGAGGCGGCGGAGGAGATCGCGGGGATCAGGGCGAACACCGGGATGGATCAACCGACGGTGATCACGTGAGGCGTTCGGATTTGCCTTCGCGCCCCCCTCTGGCCTGCCGGCCATCTCCCCCACGAGGGGGGAGATCAGTCTCGTCGGCCGGCGTCGCATGAATCTTGGCGCGACCGTCACCTCCTCCGGCATCCACTTCTCCGCCTGGTCGGGCACGGCCTCGCGCATGTGGGTGTCGCTGTTCGAGGGCGACGTCGAGTCGGCGCGGCCGGAGATGGCGCGCGGGGGGGACGGGGTGTTCGAGGCATCCGTTCCGGGTCTCGCCGCCGGCGCGCGATACGGCTTTCGCGCCGATGGCGACTACGACCCGGCGCGCGGAAAATGGTTCGATCCGGACAAGCTGCTGATCGACCCCTACGCCATCGAGATCGACCGCGCCTTTGTCTATGACGCGCGGCTGGCGGCCCGGCGCGGCGAAGGCGGTGACACCGCGCCGCTGATGCCGAAGGCGGTGGCGGTCGCCTTGCCGCCGAGGGTCGACGCGGCGCCGCCGCTCTTCCGACCGGGCGGGCTGATCTACGAAGTATCGGTGCGCGCCTTCACCAAGCTGCATCCGGACGTGCCGGAGCGCCAGCGTGGCACCGTCGCCGCGCTGGCGCATCCGGCGGTCATCGCGCACCTGACTAAGCTTGGCGTTTCCGCCGTCGAACTGATGCCGGTCACGGCCTGGATCGACGAGCGGCACCTACCGCCCCTCGGGTTGCGAAACGCCTGGGGCTACAACCCGGTCTCCTTCATGGCGCTCGACCCGCGGCTCGCGCCGGGCGGCATCGCCGAGCTGCGCGACACGTTGGCGGCGCTGCGGGCGGCGGGCATCGGCACGATCCTCGATCTGGTCTTCAACCACACCGGCGAGAGCGACGCGCTCGGGCCGACGCTGTCGCTGCGCGGCCTCGACAATCACGCCTATTACCGCCACGCGCCGGGCGATCCCGGCCTGCTGGTCAACGACACCGGCTGCGGCAACACGGTCGCCTGCGATCATCCGCGCGTCCGCGAACTCATCCTCGCCTCGCTCCGGCATTTCGTGCTCAACGCCGGCGTCGACGGGTTCCGCTTCGACCTGGCGCCGATTCTCGGCCGCACCGGCGACGGCTTCGACCCGCAAGCCGAAACGCTGCGCGCGATTGCCGCCGACCCGGTGCTGGCCGACCGCGTTATGATCGCCGAGCCCTGGGATATCGGGCCGGGTGGCTATCAGCTTGGCAGGTTTCCGAAGACATTCCTCGAATGGAACGACGCCGCGCGCGACGATTTTCGCCGCTTCTGGCGCGGCGACCCAGGCACGGTGGGGGCGCTTGCGACGCGGCTCGCCGGCTCGTCGGACATCTTCGGCCGCGACGGGTCGCTGCGCACGCGCACGATAAACTTCATCGCCGCGCATGACGGCATGACGCTTGCCGACATCACGGCCTACGGGCACAAGCACAATCACGCCAACGGCGAGCACAATCGCGACGGCCACGACGAGAACCTGTCGTGGAACAACGGCGTCGAGGGCGAGACGGACGACGAAGACATCCGGAACGCACGGCGGCGCGACGCGATGGCGCTGCTGGCGACGCTCTTCGCCTCACGCGGCACGATCCTCCTCGCCGCCGGCGACGAGTTCGGCCGCTCGCAGAAGGGCAACAACAACGCCTACGCCCAGGACAACGCCATCGCCTGGCTCGACTGGGCGGAGCGCGACATGGAACTGGAAACCTATACGGCGGCGCTGTCGGCCGTCCGCCTTGGCTTTCCGGCCCTGCATGCGACGGAGTTCCTGGTGGGCGCAGGCGAGGGCGATGCCGCCCGGCCGACGGCGGACTGGCTCTCGACGGACTGGACGCCGCTTGACGAGGCGCGCTGGAACGATCCGCGGAACCGCCGCCTTGCCATGGTGATCGACGGCCAGAACCACGCCCGGCGCATCGCCGTGCTGGTCAACGGCGACCGGCGCGCCGTCGCCTTCCACCCGCGGGCGCGGCCGGGCCATGGGTGGCGGGTCGTATCGCCGGCCCGGCCCGGACAAGAATTGCGGGGCGGCGAAGGCGCACTGCAGGTGCCCGGCCGCTCGGTCGTATTCCTTGCTGAACAGCCGGCCTGAACGGGCGGCGCGACGACCAACGAACGGGGGACGGGAATTTGGCCAAGACAAGCGACTGGTGGCGCGGCGCGGTGATCTACCAGATCTACCCGCGCTCGTTTCAGGACACCAATGGCGACGGCATCGGCGATCTCAAGGGCGCGACGGAGCGGCTCGACCATGTCGCCTCGCTCGGCGTCGACGCGATCTGGCTGTCGCCCTTCTTCCGCTCGCCGATGGCAGACATGGGCTATGACGTGTCGGATTATTGCGACGTCGATCCGATGTTCGGCACGATCGAGGATTTCGACCGCTTCATCGAGGCGGCGCATGCGCGCGGCATCAAGGTGATCATCGACCAGGTGATCTCGCACACCTCCGACCAGCACGCTTGGTTCCGCCAGAGCCGCGCGGACCGCACCAACGCCAAGGCGGACTGGTTCGTCTGGGCCGACGCCAAGCCAGACGGCAACGCGCCGAACAACTGGCTGGCGATCTTCGGCGGCCCGGCCTGGGAATGGGATTCCGGCCGCAAGCAGTACTACCTGCACAATTTCCTCGCCTCGCAGCCGGACCTGAACTTCCACAATCCGGAGGTGCGCGCCGCCGTTCTCGACACGGTGCGCTTCTGGCTCGACCGCCATGTCGACGGGTTTCGGCTCGACACCGTGAACTTCTACTTCCACGATGCGAAACTGCGCGACAATCCGCCCTTTCCGCGCGGCAAGACCAACGATATCCCCGACACCAACCCCTACGGCTACCAGGACCATGTGCACGACAAGACGCAGCCCGAGAACATCGGCTTCCTGAAGGAATTCCGCGCGCTGCTCGACGAATACGAGGACCGCGCCGCCGTCGGCGAGGTCGGCGACGGCGAGCGGTCGCTGCGGACGGTGGCCGCCTATACCGAGGGCGGCGACAAGCTGCAGATGTGCTACACCTTCGACCTGCTCAGCCATGCGCTGTCGGCCGCGCATATTCGCGCCTGCGTGCACGCCTTCGAGGATGCCGTCGCCGACGGCTGGATCTGCTGGGCGTTCTCCAACCACGACGTCATGCGCCACGTCTCGCGCTTCGCGCAGCCCGGCGACGATGTCGACCGCGTCGCGAAATTCGCCATCACGCTGCTCTCCTCGCTGCGCGGCTCGATCTGCCTCTACCAGGGCGAGGAGTTGGGCCTCGGCGAAGCAGACCTCGCCTTCGAGGATCTGCGCGATCCCTACGGCATCCGCTTCTGGCCGGGGTTCAAAGGCCGCGACGGCTGCCGCACGCCGATGGTGTGGGAGCGCGACGCGCCGCATGCCGGCTTTTCGACGGGAAAACCCTGGCTGCCGGTGCCGGAGGACCACCGCGCGCGGTCGGTCGACGTGCAGGAGGCCGATCCTGCTTCTGTGCTCAATCACTACCGCGCGGCGCTCGCCTTCCGGCGCGGCCAGTCGGCGCTGGTGAAGGGCAGCTTTCGGTTCGTCGCGGAAGAGGGCGACATCCTCGCCTTCATCCGCGAGGCGGGCAATGAGCGGCTGCTCTGCGTGTTCAATTTCGGCCGCAAGCCGGCCGCATGGACGGTGCCCAAGGAACTCGGACGGATGCAGATCGTCGAGGCGCCGGGGTTCCGACCGAAACTGATCGATTCCACGTTTCGGCTGGAGGCGCTGGGGGCCGCGTTTGCGCTGGCGGGGTGAGGCTATTGTTGAACCTGTTGTCCCGTCATCCGGAACGAGGGCGTCTCCCTGCAACTTCAATGAAATCAACAAGTATCATCCAGCCAGATCACGCTCCGTTCGCCTCATCTCCGCTGAATCGGTGCGGCGCGCCGCCTTGATGCAACGTCCTGAGCAGCTTCAATATGGCTGCGTCGATTTCTGGAGGGCTGGCGCCATCAATGAGATTCAGCTAACCGAATCAATGCTCGGATTGTTGCACCCGATGGGGAACGAAGACCGTGGGATGTCGCTGGCGTCATCCTCACTCGGAGCGACGCAGCCACGATCGGGGATCCGGCGGATCGGGGCCTGGTTGCCGATCGTCGGTCCATTTCTAAGGGCGCGATCACCCCACCGTAGCAGGGGAATAGTTTGTCGGCACCTCGG
>JAUYMV010000508.1 GCA_030698645.1 Mesorhizobium sp. | reverse complement strand
TGGTCGCTTCCGAAATGATCTCAATGCCGCGCTCGACCCCGCGCCTGAGCAGCCAGTCGGAACGAAAGTCGTCGAGCGTCTTGCCTGCCGTGGCCGCGGCGATGCCGTCCAGCGCCTCGATGATCTCGGCGAAAATCGGTTCGACCCGACGTGCCGCCATCAGAATATACGAACTGCGGAGCGCTCGATGTCATCCTTCAGCATTGGGTGAAGGCTGTCACGGGTCGTGATGTCGATTTCCGTGGCCATCCGCTCCTCCAGAAGTTGCTTGATGCCGACGAGGTCGAGAAGCGAAAAGCGGCGTGCCGGATCGTAGTCGATGAAGAGATCGAGATCGCTGTCGGGGCCCGCTTTGTCACGGGCGGCAGAGCCGAACAGGTAAAGCGAAGTCGCGCCCATGCCACGGATGGCATCAGCGTTTCGGCGCAACTGTTCGATGATCTCATTTCTGCCCATGGAGCGATATCTTAGCGCAGAGGCCGGAAAAGCCAAATTGCTACCGTTGCAGCATCTCCGCAACCTTGGGCGCGAAATAGGTGAGGATTCCGTCGCAGCCGGCGCGCTTGAAGGCGAGGAGCGATTCCAGCATTGCCTTGTCGCCGTCGATCCACCCGTTTTGCGCGGCCGCCACGATCATCGCGTATTCACCGGACACCTGGTAGGCGAAGGTCGGCATCGAAAACTCGTCCTTCAGCCGGCGAATGATGTCGAGAGAGGGCAGGCCGGGCTTGACCATGATCATGTCGGCGCCCTCGGCGAGGTCCTGCTCGGCCTCGCGCACGGCCTCGTCCGAATTGGCGTGGTCGAGGTAGTAGGTCTTCTTGTCGCCCTTGAGCAGGCCGGCGGTGCCGACCGCCTCGCGGTAGGGTCCGTAGAAGGCCGAGGCGAACTTCGTCGCGTAGGACATGATTGCGACGTCCTGGAAGCCGGCGGCGTCGAGCCCGTCGCGTATCGCGCCGATGCGGCCATCCATCATATCGGAAGGTGCGATGATGTCGGCGCCGGCTTTGACCATTGCTTTCAAATCTGGCAGAGTT
>JAUYMV010000493.1 GCA_030698645.1 Mesorhizobium sp. | reverse complement strand
CGAAAATCTCGCCGCGCTCATCCGCTGCGCCTCCGTGACGCCCGACGAGGGTGGCGCGCTGACGGCGCTGGAGGCGATGCTGCGGCCTCTCGGATTTGTGGTTGAGCGTCCGGTATTCTCCGAAGCAGGCACGCCCGATGTCGAGAATCTCTATGCGCGGCTTTCCGGGAACGGACCGCACCTGATGTTCGCGGGCCACACCGATGTCGTGCCGCCCGGCGACGTAACGGCCTGGACGCATCCGCCCTTCTCCGCGGCGATCGCGAACGGCCAGATGTATGGCCGCGGGGCGGTGGATATGAAGGGCGCAATCGCCTGCTTCGTCGCCGCCGTTGCCCGCCATGTCGGCGAAAGCGGCAGTGCGCGGGGTTCGATCTCGCTGCTGATCACGGGCGACGAGGAAGGTCCCTCGATCAACGGTACCGTGAAGGTGCTCGAATGGGCGGCGTCAAAGGGCGAGACGTGGGATGCCGCGATCGTCGGCGAACCGACCAACCCCAATACGCTCGGCGACATGATAAAGAACGGCCGGCGCGGCTCGGTCTCGGCGACGCTGATCGTCCACGGCGTCCAGGGCCACGTCGCCTATCCGCATCTGGCGGACAATCCGGTACGCGGCCTGCTCCCTTTGCTCGACGCCTTGCTTGATCCGCCTTTCGATCATGGAACGCCCGACTTCCCTCCGACGAACCTCGAGGTCGTCACTATCGATATCGGCAATCCGGCCATGAACGTGATTCCTGGCAAGGCGACCGCGGCTTTCAACGTGCGTTTCGGCGATACGTGGACGGTGGAAACAATCCAGGCGGAGATTCACAACCGGCTCGACCGGGCAGCGCGCGGAACCAGGTTGCGGCCGGGAAAAACCGGACCGGTGCAATACGAGCTGGTGTGGGGAAAACGGCAGAGCGACGTGTTCCTGACCCGCGACGAGAAACTCATCGAGGCATTGAGCGGATCGATCCGGGCCGTGACCGGCAGGACGCCCGGCCTGTCGACGACGGGCGGCACGTCAGACGCCCGCTTCATCAAGGATTACTGTCCCGTCGTCGAGTTCGGCCTCGTCGGCAAGACGATGCACATGGTCGACGAACGCGTGGCGCTCGTCGATCTGGAGACCCTGACCAAGATCTACCAGCGCTTTCTCGCAGACTGGTTCGGCTGATGCCGACGAGCGTGGACATTCAGCGTTACATGACCGGCGCCTGGCAGCTGATGATGGGCAAGCCCGACGGCATGCGCCTGCTCGACGTGTCGGCCGATGGCTTCTGGAACTCGTTCCTTGCCATTGCCATTGCCCTGCCGGCCCTGATCGTCGGGTGGGTGGCGATCGCCAACGGGACGGGAGACGCGGAGATCGGCGGCCGGTTGTCGATCCTCTTGCGGCTGGCCGCGATCGACCTCCTTGCTTGGGTCCTGCCGCTCGTCGCGCTTGCTTTCATCGCGCGGCCGGTCGGGATGGCGGACCGCTTCGTTCATTACGTGGTGGCGAGCAACTGGGCGTCTGCCCTGATCGTGTGGCTGATGCTGCCGGTGGCGTTGTTGAACCTGCTCCTGCCCGAACAAACCGAAGTTGCAGACGCCGTGTCGCTGGTGGTGTTCCTGCTGGCGATGGTGCTCACATGGCGCATGACCAATGCGGTTCTCGGAAAGGGCCCGGCGCTGGCAACGGCGATCTTCGTGTTCGTACTCGTCGTATCGATGGCCCTGCTCGTCGGCCTGCAAAGCCTGTTCGGGCTTATGCCGTCAGGCTCCCGCTAACGGCAAAGCCTGCGAGTAAGCATCGCTGATCTCGATCGGCCAGATTGGACGATCGGAACTTGTATATTGATTTCGATATGCTTGAATGTTGCATCGACGCGAGCGTGTGGTGTGCGATTGAGGCGGGAGACTCGGATGAACGAACTGCTTGCAGGGTATTTGGAGGAACAGCTCAAGGCAAACTACGTGCATTTCGAAGGCCCTTTCCCCTACTTCGGATCGGAGATTCGAAGAATCTCCATGTCGGACAACAACGGTCGAAATTTCTACTGCTACATCGTCCACAGTCGCGATCAGTCGCTTAGAAAAATTTCCGAAATTCGGAGCGGGATACAAATCATAAGGACCGCAGCCGATCTGGCCCGGGATACCCAGAAAAGGCTTGCGAGCGTGGAGGCCAAATATAAACGCAAGATCAACGACCTGGAGAACAGGATCGAAGGGCTTGAGAAATCCAATGCGTGGGCGCCGCGCGAAAGGTTTGCATCATTCCTTGCCGCCGCCATCATCGTCGCGATCCTCGGCACTTTGATATGGTTGGTGCTGAACGGGTCGATCCAATTCGACCAGAAATTTGTGACCTTCATGATCTACGGGTTGATAGGAGCGGCAACTGCCGAGATCTTCAGAGGCTATGTGCTTCCGAAACTACCTAAGGGAATGTTTGGCTCGTCATAGCCAGCAAACCGCAGAGGTGCCGCCGGTTCTTATCCGCGGCCAGCCCGTCACTGCGCCGGATAGTCCACCCTGACCAGATAGAGCCCGTCGGGCGGCGCCACCGGGCCGCAGCGCTTGCGGTCGGCAGAGTCGAGCGCCGCCTTGACGTCGGCAGCCGTCCAGGCGCCCTCGCCGACGCGCTTCAGCGTGCCGACCATCGAGCGGACCTGGTTGTGCAGGAAGGAGCGCGCCGAGGCGCGGATTTCGATCGTGTCGCCGGTCCGCGCCACGTCGAGGCGGTCGAGTGTGCGCAGCGGGCTCTTCGCCTGGCAGTGGACAGAGCGGAAGGTGGTAAAATCGTGCCGCCCGATCAGTCCCTGCGCAGCAGCGTGCATCGCGTCTGCGTCAAGCGCCTTCGGCACCCACCAGGCGCGGCCCGCATCGAGCGCGAGGCGGGAGCGGCGGTTGACGACGCGGTAGAGGTAGTGCCGGCCGACGGCCGAAAAACGGGCATCGAAATCGTCGGCGGCCGGCCGTGCGTCAACGATCGCGATCGCAGCATGCGCCGACTGGAGATGCGCGTTGACCGCGTTGCGTACGGTTTCCGGCGGCCAGTGGCGAATTAAATCGACATGAGCGACCTGGCCGAGCGCGTGCACCCCGGCATCGGTGCGCCCGGCGCCGCGCACGGACGCCTGCTCGCCCGAGAACGCCAGGATCGCCTGCTCGATCGCACCCTGAACCGACGGCTGGCCGGCCTGCCTCTGCCAGCCGGAAATGGGGCCGCCGTCTTATTCGATGTCGAGACGATACCGCGGCACGCTCAGAGCACACCAAAGGCATGGACGAGACG
>JAUYMV010000492.1 GCA_030698645.1 Mesorhizobium sp. | reverse complement strand
GCGATGGCGATGCGCTGGCGCTGGCCGCCCGACAGGGTCACTCCGCGTTCGCCGACCGGCGTGTCGTAACCCTGCTCGAGCTTGACGATGAACTCCTCGGCCAGCGCATCCTTCGCCGCCGCCTCGATATCCGCCTGGCTGGCGTCGGGACGGCCGAACGCGATGTTGTCGCGCAGGCTGGCGGCGAAGATGGTGACGTCCTGCGGGACGATGGCGATGCGGTTGCGCAGTTCGAGCGGATCGGCGTCGCGGATGTCGACGCCGTCGACCCTGATGGCGCCGGTCTGCGGATCGTAGAAGCGCAGGATGAGCGAGAAGATCGTGCTCTTGCCGGCGCCGGACGGCCCGACGATGGCGACCGTCTCGCCGGGCCGGATGTCGAACGACAGGGCGTGCAGGGCCGGCGCGTCGGCGCGCGCGGAATAGGCGAAGGAGACGCCGTCGAACTCGACCCGGCCGAGAGCCGGCAGCGGCAAAGGCAGCGGGTTGGCAGGCGCCGTGACCTCGGGCACTTCGGCGAGGAGTTCGGTCAGCCGTTCGGCCGCGCCGGCGGCCTGGCTGAGTTCGCCCCAGACTTCCGACAGCGCGCCGAGCGCGCCGGCGGCGAACACCGAATAGAGCAGGAACTGGCCGAGGGTGCCGGGCGTGATGGTGCCGTCGAGCACGTCGCGCGAGCCGAACCAGAGCACCGCGACGACCGAGGAGAAGATCGTGAAGATGGCGAAGAAGGTGAGGATCGCGCGGGCGAAGACCGAGGACCGGGCCGCCGCGAAGGCGCTCTCGACGGCTGCCCGGAAGCGCGACACGACGAGGATTTCGGCGGTGAAGGCCTGCATGGTGCGCGGCGAACCGATCTGCTCGCTGGCATAGGCGGTGGCCTCGGCGAGCGTGTCCTGCGCCTGGCGCGACTTGCGCCTGACCGAGCGGCCGAAGGCGACGAGCGGCAAAACGATCAGCGGAATGGCCGCGATGACCAGAGCCGACAGTTTCGGGCTGGTGACCACCATCATGCCGAGCGCGCCGAGGCCCATGATCGTGTTGCGCAGGGCAAGCGACGCCGTCGCGCCGACCGCGGACTTGATCTGCGTCGTGTCGGCGGTCAGGCGCGAGATGATTTCGCCGGACTGCGAGCGGTCGAAGAAGGAGGGCGAGAGCCGGGTGACATGGGCGAAGACGTCGCTGCGGATATCGGAGACGACACGCTCGCCGAGCGTGATGACGAAATAGTAGCGGCAGGCCGAGGCGAAGGCCATGACGGCGGCCAGCACCACGAGCATGGAGAAATAATTCGCGATGAACGCGGAATCGCCGCCCGAGAAGCCGTGGTCGATCATCCGCCGCACGGCGAGCGGCAGCGCCAGCGTGGTCGCGGCGGCCAGCGCCAGGAAGACGATGGCCGCGGCCACCATGCCCTTGTAGCGGCCGAGATAGGGGAAGAGCCTCGCCAGCGGCCGCAGCGAACGCCTGCGGGCTTCCTCGGCGATATCGACGACAGCAGCCATGCGGGGGTTCCTCTGACGTCCGGGCGAAATGCCGGGGCGGTCTTGTGCTAAGCTGGAGGCTCATGTATAGGCTCGCCGACCGATTTTGAAGCCGTAGCCCTCCCGGGGCGCGGCTTCAAGCTTTCCAGGGTGGGCGACATCGCCGCACCGCCGCAATGGGGCGCCGCTTCGGCCCCGCATCCAGGACGAGACCGATGAAAGACAAGATCCATCCCGACTACCACACGATCAAGATCGTGATGACCGACGGCACCGAATACATGACGCGCTCGACCTGGGGCAAGGAGGGCGACACGATGAACCTCGACATCGACCCCACCACGCACCCGGCCTGGACCGGCGGCCAGCAGCACATGCTCGACCGCGGCGGCCGCCTGTCGAAGTTCAAGAAGCGCTACGAAGGCTTCGGCATCTGATCCGACGCCTGCCGGATATCGTGATTTCGTGAAACCCCGCTCCGGCGGGGTTTTGCTTTCAGGCGCCCGATTTCCTGTCGCCGTGTCCGAGATCGCGGCCGGGCCAGGCCGCGTCGCGAACGCGGCGCTTCAGTTCGGCGGCGTCGGGAAAGCCGCCGTCGCGCTTGCGCTCCCAGACGAGCGCGCCGTCGCAGCGGATCTCGAAGATGCCGCCGGTCCCAGGCACCAGCGCCACCTCGGCAAGCTCGCCGCCGAAGGTCGAGAGCAGCTCCTGCGCCATCCAGCCCGCCCGCAAGAGCCAGTTGCACTGCGTGCAATAGGCGATGCGAATGACCGGGCGGGCCGGCACGTTTGTCATGCGGCGCTCAGCTTGGCCATCGTCTCGTCGTCGACCTCGAAATTGGCGTAGACGTTCTGCACGTCGTCGTCGTCTTCCAGGGTCGCTACCAGCTTCATGACCGAGGTCGCGCGGTCCTCGTCGACCGGGACATGGGTCTGCGGCTTCCAGATGATCTTCACGCTCTCGGCCTCGCCGAGCGCTGCCTCAAGTGCCTTCGACACCTCGTTCAGGCTTTCGAAGGCGCACAGGATGGTGTGGCCGTCCTCGTCGGAGACGACGTCGTCGGCGCCGGCTTCGATGGCGGCCTCCATCACCTTGTCGGCGTCGCCGGCCTTCGGCGCATAGACGATCTCGCCGGTGCGGTCCCACAGGAAGGACACCGAATTGGTTTCGCCGAGCGCGCCGCCGGCCTTGGTGAAGGCGGCGCGGACGTTCGATGCGGTGCGGTTGCGGTTGTCGGTCAGCGCCTCGACGATGACGGCGACGCCGCCCGGCCCGTAGCCCTCGTAACGCACCTCGTCATAGTTTTCGCCGTCATTGCCCGACGCCTTGGAGACGGCGCGGGCGATGTTGTCCTTCGGCATCGAGACCGCCTTGGCGTTCTGGATGGCGAGGCGCAGGCGGGCGTTCATTTCCGGATCGGGCACACCCATCTTGGCCGCGACGGTGATTTCGCGGGCGAGCTTGGAGAACATTTTCGAGCGCACCGCGTCCTGGCGGCCCTTGCGGTGCATGATGTTCTTGAACTGGGAATGGCCGGCCATGACGCCCCTTTTGTGCTCGAAACAGCGGGATTTGAATGGCGAGCCTTATAGCAGATGCGAATGCCGCGTCCAGAACCGGCGAGGCGGGCGCCTCGCGAAATCGTGATGCGGCGGGCCGGGCTGTCGTTGGCAGAATGGCGGCACACAGTCCCGCCAGGAGGTTTGCCATGTCCCCTGTCCGCAGCGCGCTTTTTCTGTTCGCCCTGGCGATCGGGTCGGCCGCCGGCCCCGCATCGGCGCAGGACGATCCGGTGCCCAGCTCCTGTATCGCGATGGCCGAAGCGCTGCCCAACGTCGTCTATGCCAATTTCACGCCGACGCTCGCACAGGTCGCCGGCAAGGGAGAAGTCACGATCACCTATGTGGGTCATTCGACCTACACGATCGACACCCCAGGTGGCGTGCGCGTGGCCACCGACTATTCCGGGCGCTACGCCATCGACCCGATGCCGCGCGTGGCGACGATGAACAAGGCGCATTCCGGGCATTTCACGATTTCGCCAGACCCGGCCATAGAACACCCGCTGCCGGGCTGGGGCGACGGGACCAGCCCGGCGAAGCACCGGCTGGTGGTCGACGACATCTATATCCGCAACGTGCCGACCGACATCCGTCGCTTCGACACGATGGAGAAGGACGGCAATTCGATCTTCGTCTTCGAGGTGGCGGGGCTGTGCATCGGCCATCTCGGCCATCTGCACCACGATCTGACCGATGCGCACTATGCGGCGATCGGACGGCTCGACGTGCTGATGGTGCCGGTCGACGGCGGCATGACGCAATCGCTGACCAATATGAGCGGCATCGCCGGGCGCCTCTATTCGTCGGTCATCCTGCCGATGCACCGGCATTCGACGCCGATCGGGGAATTCATCGGGCTGATGGGCGAGGGCTTTGCCACCGATTTTCGCGCCAGCCGTTCGCTGACCGTGTCACTGACCACGCTTCCGCGCCGGCCGACGATCGTCGTGCTGCAGGGGGTGTGAGGGGGGGCCATGTCGTTCGTGCGCTGGGCGACGATGCTTGTTTGCGGAACCGGCATAGGTCAATGGATCCCAGATGGCCTTCGGCCTCCGGGATGACGTCGGTGTTGGATCTAAGCATTTGAAATAATTATCTTTTGCCGCAGAAGGGCGTCGCCGGAGGGACCGTCGCGCAGGTGGAAAGAGGCAAGCATCCCCGGAGGCGTCGCTCATGACGTGTCGAGGCGTTGGGCGGGCGGGAACGCTGTGTCGGGGAAACGTCCAATGCATGCGGAGCGGCGGTGGTCCGGCCCGAAGCAGCCGGCTGTGTCCCGGAGGTAATCCGCCGGCAGGACCGACAGGCGGCGCGTCCGTCCGGCCAGGCTTCGCACGATGAGCGCGAGGGTCCGCAGCGACATGGCGAGGGCCATCGCGTCTTCAGGACCGTGGCCGCGGCACGGAATCGCGGCGGGCGCCCGTTGCGCGCCCCCCGGAGAGCCGTCGGGGGCGCGGACGAAGTCGCGCACGACGATATCGCCCTGCAGGATGATCGCCAGCACCAGACGCCGACGCGCGTCGGGGACGCCGGCGGCGCGCTCGGCGAGATCCGCGATGGCAAGCAGCAGCACGACGATGCGATCGAGCAGGTCATTCGTCGCTGCTTGTTCCTTCCAGTCCATACCTTGCCTCCGTTGCGCTTCGGACATGATCGCCGGCGGCGGAGGGGGTGTGGACAGAGCTTGCGAAAGATTACTGACAGCTGGTGACAAGAGGGGGAGCGGGTGAGTAACGACAAGGGATTCGCGTGTGCGGGCGAGTCAGGGCCGGAAATTGGAGCACGCTACTGCGGGTGACAAGCGGCGAGCGGTGCGGTGCGCGCCTAACCCTCCCGCTTGTGGGGAGGGTTAGGAGGCTGGGGGTGCTTGGGCGGACGGCAAGTTCCTTGTAGCTCGCTATCGCTCGCAACCCCCACCCGACGCTTCGCGTCGACCTCCCCACAAGGGGGAGGTGGGCGGCGCGCCTCAGGCCTTGGTGCTCCTGCGCCGCCGCGCCAGCATGTTGAGGCTTTCGACCAGGGCGGAGAAGCCCATGGCGGCGTAGATGTAGCCCTTGGGCACATGGAAGCCGAAGCCGTCGGCGATCAGCGTCATGCCGATCATCAGCAGGAAGCTGAGCGCCAGCATGACGATCGTCGGGTTCTTGTCGATGAAGCGCGATAGCGGCTCGGCGGCGAGCAGCATCACGGTCACCGCGCAGATCACGGCGATATACATGATGGCGATCTCGTTGGTCATGCCGACGGCGGTGACGATCGAGTCGATCGAAAAGACGAGGTCGAGGAGCAGGATCTGGAAGATCGCCGCGCCGAGCGTCATCGCGACGGCGCCGCCGATCATGGTGTCCTTGCTATCCTCCGGATCGACCGTGTGGTGGATTTCCCGCGTCGCCTTCCAGACCAGGAACAGGCCGCCGGCGATCAGGATCAGGTCGCGCCAGGAGAAGTCGTGGTCGAAGGCGGTGACGACCGGCGTGGTGAGCTGGACGATGAAGGAGATGGTCGCGAGCAGCACGAGGCGCAGCACGAGGGCGGCGCCGATGCCCAGCCGCCGGGCGTTCTTCTGCTGCTCCTGGGGCAGCTTGTTGGTCAGGATCGAGATGAAGATCAGATTGTCGATGCCGAGCACGATCTCGAGGACGACAAGCGTCGCCAGCGCCACCCAGGCGGTCGGGTCGTTCAGCCAGACGAAATGCGGCGCAAGGAAATCGAGGAACGGCATGGCTGGGATCTCGCGCTCGCAGGAGAAGTGTCGCGGTCAGTTAGTGTCGCGGCATGCGTCCGTCAATGTCAGGTCCAGAAGGACGGCACGGTTTCCTCCAGGCGCGGTCCCAAGCGCAGCGGCGCGATGCGTTCGGCAAGGCCGGTGCGATCGGAAATGTCGACGCCGAGGCCGCAGATCGTCGCCGGACCGGTGGCCGCCTCGAAGCGGCCCTTCGGCACTTTCGACAGGAAGCGGTTGAGCGGCTCCTCCTTGTCCATGCCGAGCGAGGAGTCGTAGTCGCCGCACATGCCGGCGTCGGAGAGATATGCGGTGCCGCCGTTCAGGATCTGGTGGTCGGCGGTCGGGCAATGGGTGTGGGTGCCGACGACGAGGCTGGCGCGCCCGTCGACGAAATGCGCGAAGCACATCTTCTCGCTGGTCGCCTCGGCATGAAAGTCGAAGATCACCGCGTCGGCCTGTTCGCCGAGCGGGCAGGCGGCGAGTTCGCGCTCGCCGGCCTGGAACGGATCGTCGAGTTCGGGATGCATGAAGACGCGGCCCATGATGTTGGACACCATGACCCGGGCGCCGTTTTTCGCGATGAAGACGCCGGAACCGCGGCCGGGCGTGCCCTTGGGAAAGTTCGCGGGCCTGAGAAAGCGCTCCTCGCGCGGCGCGAAGAGAAGCGCCTCGCGCTGGTCCCAGACATGGTTGCCCGTCGTCACGACATCGGCGCCGGCGGCGATCGTGTCGCGGAAGATTTCTTCGGTGATGCCGAAGCCGCCAGCCGCGTTCTCGCCATTGACGATGACAAAATCCAGCCGGTAGTCGGAAATGAAACCGGGCAGACGCTCCCACACCGCGGTGCGGCCCGTCTTGCCAACCATGTCGCCGAGGAAAAGAAGTCTCATCCGCTGTTCTATAAGTCAGGCGCGAAACGGCGCAACCCGGATTCGGTGAGCAGTTCGGGAAGCGCAACGTCGTGCGGCTCGTCGGGGACGCGGTCGACCTGCTGGCAGTCGAAAGCGATGCCGATCAGGCGCGGCGGCCTGCCTGCCGCGTTCAGCCGGGCGATCGCGCGGTCGTAGAAACCGGCGCCATAGCCGATGCGGTGGCCGCGGGCGTCGAAGGCGGCGAGCGGCACCAGCATGACGGCCGGCGCCAGCACCTGCGCCTCTTCGCCCGGACCGGCCGTGCCGAACCCCATGTCGACCAGCGGCGCGCCACGCACGAGTTCGCGGAACGCGATCGTCGTCTTGTCGAGGATGGCCGGCAGGCAGAGGCGCGCGCCGCGCTCGGCAAGGGCGAACATCAGCGGGCGGACGTCGACCTCGGAGCGAATCGGCCAGAAACCGGATACGACGGCGCCCGGTTCGATGGCGAGCGCGTCGGCCTGCTCGGCCATCCGCAGCGCGGCCTCGATGCGCCACTGCGGATCGAGCGCGTCGCGGCGCGCGAGCGCGGCGGCGCGCAGCTCCTTCTTGAGCGAACGGGGGTCCATGATCTGTCCCTGCAAACGATGCAACAGCGCCGTAGCATCTGGCGGGCGTTTCAGGAACGCGAAATCCGCGGGACGGGCGAGATGCCGGGCGGATGTGGCTCGGGAAAGTCCAGAGGGAAGTGACGATCCACACAGACCGGTGGAGAAGTTGATCCCGGGTGCCTACAAAGTAGGTGGGCGCCGTGTGAAGAGACCCACGGGTCTCCCCAGTGACAGCTCCCTAGGGATCATTAAGGCCCCGGGGAAGTGTTACCCCTGCCGCGAAGCGCAGATCGTCACGCCGAATATAGGCCGCGCGGGACCGTTGCGCCAGCGCCATCTCGATCGAGCCCTTTCGACAGGATCGCGGCGCCCCGTGGTCGAACGGTCCGTTCTGCAAGGCGAAGGCGTTCACAAAGGCGACACCGGCGCATCACTTTCGGTTCCCTTTCAGTT
>JAUYMV010000485.1 GCA_030698645.1 Mesorhizobium sp. | reverse complement strand
CGGCGCTGACGGCGTTCCGCGACCATATGCAGGCGGTGCGCGAACGCGCCGGTGACTGGCGTCTCGACGCCGACGGCTTCGACGCGCTGGCCGAAGGCATCGGCGCGGCGGTCGCCGGGGCGCGCAAGGCGATGAGGCGGGCGCGCGCGGATCCCGCGCCCGAAACCGTCCATGACTGGCGCAAGCGCGTCAAGGATCACTGGTATCACGCCCGCCTGCTCGCCCCGCTCTGGCCGGTGCCGATGGACGCGCATGCCCGCGCCGCCGACAGGCTGGGCGAACTGCTTGGCCAGCACCACGACCTGGCCGTGCTGACCGCGCGCGCCAGGGCGGAGCCCGGCCCGCTCGGCGACCGCGCCGCCGGTCGAAAGCTCCTCCGCCGCCTCGTCGCCGAGCGCCAGGCCGCGCTCGAAGCGAACTGCTTCGCCATAGGCGCGCGGCTTCTCGCCGAACCGCCCGACGCGCTCGTGCACCGCTGGCGCGCCTACTGGAAGGTCTGGCGCAAGGAGGAGGACGCGCGCGTCGTGTGAGCGTGGCCGGGATTCGTCCCGCGCCGCCGCCCGCCGCCGCGCCGAAACAGCCATGGCGAAGGAAATCGAACGCAAGTTTCTGGTGCTGGGCACCGCCTGGCAGGCCGACGTCACGGCCCGCGTGTCGATCCGCCAGGCCTATCTGACGCGCGGCGACGCCGTTTCCCTGCGCGTGCGCATCGTCGACGGCGAACGCGCCGCCCTGACGATCAAGAGCCCGACGCCCGCCGCCGTCCGCTCCGAATTCGAATACGCCATTCCGCTCGCCGACGCCCTCGACATGCTCGAGCTGCGCGCCGGCGCCATCGTCGAAAAAATCCGCCACATCGTCCCCTTCGGCGGCCGCAGCTGGGAGATCGACGTCTTCTCGGGCGTGCATCGCGGCCTCGTGCTGGCCGAGATCGAGCTGCCGGACGCCGACGCCGCCTTCGAAAGGCCGGCCTGGCTGGGCGCGGAGGTCACCGGCGACCCGGCCTACTACAATTCCGGCCTCGCCGCGGCGACGGCCTGAGGCCGCTCACGGCCGCGATTACCCCGACTGGACAAGCGGATACCGCTGCGTCACCTTGCGGCAGGCGGATCGGGGGAAATTCATGTTGAGGCAATGCATCCTTGCCGCGGCGCTGGCCGTGGCGTTCGTCGCGTCGCCCGGATCGGGGCCGGCGCTGGCCGGCGGCTTCGTCAAGACGAAGCAGCAATGCACGCGGTGGGGAGGAACGACAGATTCGAAGCCGCATCCGGAATATGGCTACTATTGCAGCACGCCGAAAAAGGACCGCGAATGCGTCGGCAAGGTCAGCCACCCGTCTGATGGGGCGGCATGCGTCTATTTCGATCCGAAGGACGGAAAATGCGAGTTCGACGACTGGGGCTATGACGACGACGATTGCTGAGGCGGCGTCGGGCGGCATCCAGGGCGGTCGCGTCGGCGACAGGGAAATCCACGCGGCCATGGGCAAGCCGGCGCCGTCTGTGTAGCCTGCGCGCTGCCGAAACGACGACGCGAGCATGCCGTGATTCCCTGGGTCCACATCGACAGCGCGGCCATGCCGGGCGGCGGCGAATTGCGGCTGAAGCGCCGCGGGCCTGAATTCTCCATCATGGCCGGCGCCACCGAACTGATGAATTCGCGCCTGTCCGGTTCCGAACGGGCGCTCGCC
>JAUYMV010000479.1 GCA_030698645.1 Mesorhizobium sp. | reverse complement strand
TGCGAGCGCTTGGTGAACAGCTTCACGAAGGGCGAGATTTCGGGCTGGAACAGCACCGTCGGCGGAATGGTTGTCGACAGGTTGCGCGGCTTGAACGCGGTCGAAGCGATCCAGTAGATCGGCGCCAGGAAAATCATCGTGATGATCAGGACCGAAACGATGGCAAGCTTGTTGAGGCCTCTCTCGGTGGAAGTCTGCACCTGAGCCATGTCAGCGCTCCTTCACCTTGGTGAGGTAGTTGACGTAGATGTTGGTGATCGCCAGCACGATGATCAGCATGATGTAGGCGAGCGCGCAGGACCGCCCGGTTTCCCAGGTCTGAAAAGCCATCTTGTAGAGCCGGATCGAGATCACCTCGGTGGTCGGCTGGCTCGTTAGAATGTAGGCGATGTCGAACGTCTTGAACGCCTCCATGGTGCGGAAGATGATGGCGATCATCAGGATCGGCGCGACCAGCGGCAGGGTGATGCGGAAGAAGGTGTAGAGCGATCCGGCGCGGTCGATCGCCGCGGCCTCGTAGAGATGCTTCGGGACGGCCGACAGGCCGGCGAGCGACAGCAGCATCACGAAGGGCGACCACATCCAGATATCGGTCAACGCCACCGCATAGAGAGCCATGTCCGGATTGGACAGCCACTCGAAATTTCCGAGCCCCAGCGCATAGTTGATGATGCCGAAGGACGGATCGTAGAGCAGTTTCCAGAACAGGCCGACGACGGCCATGGACAGCATCATCGGCAGCAGGAGCAGCGTTGTGATCAGGCCCTTGAACGGAATGTCCCGATTGAGCAGCAGCGCCGTGCCGAAGCCGACGACGACCTGGCCGACCACGGAAACGATCACGTATTTCGCGGTGATCGAGAAGTTGTTCCAGATGAAGGGGTCGTTGAGCAGCTCTCGGTAGTTCTGCAGCCCGACGAAATTGGCCGGCGCGTTCGACGAGGCGCGGAAATCGGTGAACGAGTAGCCGAGCGAATAGAGCAGCGGGAAGATGTTGAAGACGATCAGGAACAGGATCGTCGGGATGATGAAGAGGTTGCGGATCGTCATGTCGCTCAGGCCGCGGGACGCGGCGCGCGACTTGGGATCCAGCGTGGTCAGGACTGCCGTGGCCACTGCCACCTCCTCGGTGAGTTTCGGAGACGAAAACGGAGGGGGCGGTTCGCGCCCCCTCCGGCGAAAATCGGGACTACTTGACCCGGTTGTACTTCTTGAACGTCGCGTTCCAGTCAGCGGCCAGCGCGTCGAGTGCTTCCTTCGCGTTGCCGTCGCCGGTGATGACGGGATAGAGGCGCTGGTTCATCTGGATCAGCAGCTCGGCGTATTCCGGCGTCGCCCAGAAGTCCTTCACCTTGAACATGGTCTCGTAGAAGGCCTTGTTGTAGGGCGTGGCGTTCTGGAACTCTTCCGATTCAAGCACCTTGGCGCTTGCCGTGTAGCCGCCGAGTTCGGCCCAGCGCTTCTGGGTCTCGTCCTTGATGAACCATTCCAGGAACTTCATCGACTCCTCCTTGTTCTCCGAATAGGAGATCACGGAGATGCCCTGGCCGCCGAGGGCGGCGAACTGTTCGCCGCCGGGTCCCGCCGGGTTGGCGAAGAAGCCGGTGCCCTTGGCGTTCGGGTTCGACGCCTCGTTCACCAGGGCCGGGAAGAAGGCGAAGTAGTTCATGCTCATCGCCGCTAGATTTTCGGTGATGGCCTGGTTGTTCTCGACGAAGAAGGTCTTGGCCCAGCCCGGAGGCGTGAACTTGTAGAGCTCCTTGTAGGCTTCGACGGCGGCGATGTTCGCTTCGGAATTGATGATGCCGTCGACCTTGTAGGTGGCATAGTCGCCAAGTTCGCCGCCGAAGGAGAAGATCGCATTCTCGACGCCCATCACCAGGGCGTCATAGGAGTTGTCCGTGTAGATGGCGACGCCGTAGCGCTTCTCGTCGGGACGGTGGAAGAACTCGGCGATGTCGCGGAGCTGGGCCCAGGTGGCGGGCGGCGCCAGATCGTAGCCGTATTTGGCCTTGAACGCCTCCATCTCCTTGGGATCTTCGAACCAGTCCTTGCGATAGGACCAGCCGACCGCGTCGCCCTCCGCGGGGATCGACCAGTATTTGCCCGAGGCCGACGGATACTCGGCGTAGTATTTCACCGTCGCGGGCGCCATGACCTCGGTGAGCTTGTGCTGGTTGAAGAAGTCGGTCAGATCGACATAGTGACCGGCTTCCGATGCGGCGCCGATCCACTGGGAATCGCCGACGACCATGTCATAGGCCGAGCCCTTTGCGTTGAACTCGGTGAAGGCCTTGGTCTGGAAATCCGACCAAGGCGTGGTTTCCACCGTCACCTTGACGCCGGTTTCCTTCTCGTACTCGTTGACGAGTTCCTGCAGATAGTTCGCCGGATCCCATTCAGCCCAAAAGATCGTGAGTTCCTGGGCGTGCAGCGCCGAAACGCTGCTCGCAAAGGCCAGCCCTACACCGGCCAGCAGGCCAGTCAAATGTCTGCGCATGTTACTTCCTCCCTTTGGTACCTCAACCGGAGTTCCCTGCCCGGCGCCTCAAGGCCACCGGCCGGATCCGTCTGTCGGCGGCGCTCCGCCTTCGTATCCCGCCGAGGTCTCCTCCCTGGCGGGCCGATGCCTTTGGTTCCATCCCGAGCCGTGTTTTGGCATCGGGAATTCGAACCGCGTCCTCTAATCTGGTATTACCAACCTTGCATCACGGTCAAGCGGTTTCTTGTCCGCGGCTCTGCAAGGCGCATTTCCCTTCCAATCCAACACGGTTCGGAAGCCGTGCCGCACTTGCGAGATAGCTGTAATCGTTTGCAATCCGCCCGTCCGCACATCCGCGCGTTCCGAAATCCGGCTAATTGGTCGGACCAGATTGCCGTCTCCCTCCCGCCTTTGCTTGCGACGCCTCCATCACCGCCGCGCGCACGAGGGCACGCGCCGACCAGAGCGCGACCTCGCGCGTCTCCTCCTGACCCGCGTTCCAGATGTCCTTCAGAATGACCAGCGCCTCGACGCCGAAGACCAGCGACAGCGCCTTGGCGAGCCTGTCGAGTTCCGGTTCGGAAAGCGCCGGATGAAGCGGCGCGATCACCGAGCGCAGCAGTTCG
>JAUYMV010000471.1 GCA_030698645.1 Mesorhizobium sp. | reverse complement strand
GGAGTTGATCGGCGGTCGCTCCTTCGATCTGGCCGGCCAGCAATGGTCGCCCGCCCTGGCCACGATCCACCGCGGCGACGCACCCGCCGACGCGTTGAACCTCGCCGCCGCCCTGCGCGCGCTGGCCTTCGTGGTGCGGATCATGGCGTTGCGAATCCGCGGCCGGTCCGCCCGGACATGCGAGGGCAGCCGGCAATCCGGCGCCAACGGCCCGGTCGAAGCGCTCCCGGCAGCGTTCGCCGCGGTTGGGCTCTGCGACACGTCCTAGGCCGCCGGTCCTCTGGGGACAGTTTACTTTCTTTCCGCAGAAAGGCGCTGCCGTTCGCCCGTTCGCGCGGGCGGAAAAAAGTAAACTGTCCCCGGCACTTAACCCCCTTCGTCATCCCGGCCAAGCGGCGGCAGCCGCGCCGAGCCGGGACCCATTGGTGCGACATCGTCGGGCGCGGCCGGGTCCTCGTCTTGGGTTTCACATGTGGCGTGAGGCGATAGGCTGTGGCCAATCACGTTCCCGGCTGCGCCGGTCAATGGGTCCCGGGTCTTCCTCGCTTCGCTCGGTCGCCCGGGATGACGACGCGGCGGAGCGCACTGCCAACGCTAGCTTTCGAAGGTTTCCGCCGCCCCTCATCCGGCCTTCGGCCACCTTCTCCCCGTGAACGGGGAGAAGGAAAGCTAGGCCGCGAATCTGGTCGCCTCGGCGCCGTAATAGGCGATGTAGCGTTCGGCGATGGCTTCGACGGGCAGGATGACGAAGACGTCGGTGGTGCGGAAGTCGTGGTCGACGACGCAGCCCTCGCCGAAGCGCGCGCCGATGCGGAAATAGCCCTTGACCAGCGGCGGCATGGCCGAGATCGCGGACCTCGCATCGATCGCCTCGGCCGGCATCAGGTCCATCGTGTGGTAGCGGCCCTTGACCGCGCGCGTGCGCCACTGCGGCTCGGCGCTGGCATGGTGGGCGAGGAAGGAGAGCGCCTCGGCATGCGCCGCCGGAACGGTGCCCGGAAACGAGGCGCAGCCGCTCATCACGTCGATATCGTGCCGCCTGGCATAGGCCCAGATGCCCTGCCAGAGCAGCTCGACCGTGCGCTTCGAGCGGTAGGCCGGCAGCACACAGGAGCGGCCGAGCTCGAGGAATTTGCGGCCGGGATGGCGGGCGACGAGATGTTCCATCTCGAATTCGCCGGCCGAGTAGAAGCCGCCGGCCTCGAGCGCCGCGTCCTGGCGCAGCAGCCGGTAGGTGCCGACGATCTGGCGGTGGTCGGGGCCGCCGATCGCCGTGTCGAAGACGACCAGATGGTCGCACACCGCGTCGAAGCGGTCGGCGTCGATCTGCTCCAGCTCGTGCACGAATTCGCGCTTGGCGCCGAGCTCGTCGTAGAAGACGCGGAAGCGGATGCCCTGGGCGGCGGCGATCTCCGACGAATTGCGCGCCAGTCGCACCTCCAGCGCGCCGATGCGGCCGAGCAGGGCGCCGGGCTGAATGACCGGGCCGGCGGCTGCGCCTGGCTGCGCCGGCGCGCGCAGCGCGGCCGGGCGTGTCGGGTGGGGAAGTGTCGCGTGCATGGCCCGAATCTCCTCGGTTCTTAGCCCAAGAGTTAGTTCGTCCGTGCAACATTTGCATGACGGAAAG
>JAUYMV010000455.1 GCA_030698645.1 Mesorhizobium sp. | reverse complement strand
GTCGAAGTGGTGGTCATCGTCAACAATGGCTTGGGCAAGTTTGGCCGCGCCGCGATCCTCGTCATCCTCGGAACGGTGCTTCGGGCGATCGCCGCCGGCGCCTTCGCGGTCTGGCCGGCGCAGGATCTCGGCACCTGGGCGTTGTTCTACCTCGCGGCCAACGCCATTTCGCTCGGCGTGGCGCTCGGTCTGTTCTACCCGCGCCAGAAGCTCCGCTGGAAGCCGCGCTTCTACCTCGCCCGGCTGCCGGATTCGCTCTACGTGGCGGGCGCCGAAATCCTGTTCTACCTGCAGATGGAGATGGACAAGCTGCTGGTGCTGGCGCTCGGTGGACCCCAGCTTGCCGGCGTCTATGCGATCATCATGCGGCTGGTCGACCTGACAGCGATCCCGATCCGCACCTTCACCATGATGCTGGTCCAGCGCCTGATGCGAACGCCAGAGATGCTGTCCCGCATCGTCAAGCGGGCCGGCATCGAAGGCGGCATCTTCGCGGTGTCGACGCTGGCGCTGGCCGCGCTCGCCGTCTTGCTGCACTTCCTGCCGAACCTGCTCGGCAGGAACATCTCCGAGGTCGCGCCGCTGGTCAGCCTCGCGCTATTCATCCCCGGGCTGCGAAATCTGGTCGAGTATCAGGCCGAACTGCTGTTCGCGCGCGGGCAGACGCTGGTGCGCGCATTGAACCTGTTCCTGCTTGGCGCCTTCAAGGCGGTGCTGCTGTCGCTGATCCTCGTACGTTCGCTCGACGTGGAGACTCTCGTCATCGTGCTCAACGGCGCCTTCGCGCTGCTCTACTTGGCATCGGCGCTGCTGACCTATTCGGCCATGCGAATGCCAGCGAAGACGGTGTGAGGGCGACCCGCAACACCGGATCGCCGAGGCGACGCCTCACCTGAGGGTCGGCACCTCGAAAGGGCGTCGCCTATGCCGCCAGCAGGCGGCGGATGCGGGCGATGTCGGTGCCGATGAAGGATTGCACACCGATCGCCACCTGATCGGGCTGCATCCCGGCGACGAAGTCGCGAAACGTCTCGTCGGACAGCGCCGGGCCGGACCAATAGACCCGACAAAGTTCGTGCGCGTCGTGGAAATGACCTTGGCCGCCGGTCAACTCGTCGACATAGCGGCCATAGAGCATGCACTCGGAGAAATGCCGGTTGGAGGCGATTGCCGCCACCCAATCCTTGCCGTTGACCTGTTCGATGTGCCGGCACATCGCCAGCGTGGCATCGCGGCGCCAGGCGATGAGGGTGGCGATGTAGTCGTGGCGGGAGCGCTTGCCGCCGGGCAGACCGAGCGTCGCGCCGGCGTTCTTCGACCACAGGCGCTGCTCGTCCAGACCCTCGTGCTCGAGCCCATCCTCGCGTCGGAAGAGGCGCAGTTCATCGCCCCGCCAGAACGAGGCGCAATCGAACGGCCGCAGGAAGGCCACGTCGGAGTCGCAGTAGACCAAGGCATCCTCGGTGACGTGTCTTGCGATGGCGATGCGGCGCAACTGCTGCACGTGCCAGCCGCGCAGCGGCATGGTGCGAAGGCTCAGCCAGATGCGCTTGCGCATGCGGCCAAGCGGATCGGGGAAGGAATGGAGCCATGACGGCAACAGGTCGCGTTCGTCGACGATGGTCCGGTGCCGCCCTTCGAGCACCCGGAAAGCGGCGACGTCGTGCGATGCAACGAGAATGTAGTGATGCGCGTGGCCGCTGACATGCCGATCTATCGTGTCTGCGAGCAGACGACAGCGCTCCAGATCGGGCCGATAGCTCGCGGTGACGATCGCCGCACGTTTCGCCGTAGTGGCAAGACCGGCCATGGAAGCGCTAGCCTGCCGCCGGGCGGCGGCGGTTGCCGGTCAGCTTTTGCGCCACTACCCGGGCCAGGAACAACGGATTGCCGACGATGTAGCGGCGCCACAGGCGACCCGGCTCGATCCAAAGGCGGAACACCCACTCGAGCCTGGATCTGCGCATCCACAGCGGCGCGCGCGGCGCGCTGCCGGAGAGAAAGTCGAGCAGCGCGCCCACCGCGATCGGCATGGTGCAATAAGTGGGGTCAAGATGCGTGTCGATCCAGAATTCCTGTCGCGGCACGCCCATGGCGACGAGCAGGATATCGGGCCGAATGGCGGCCAGCCGTGCAAGAATCGCCGGTTCCTGCGCCTTGGCAAAGTAGCCGTCATGGATCACGACATAGGTATGCTGAGGCGCCAGCTCGGCGAGACGTTCGGCCGCGCCGCCGGCGTTTTCCCGCGTCGCACCGAGGAGTGCGACGGTGATCGGCCGGGCAATCGAAGCGATCAGCGCGGGAACGATGTCGGTGCCGTTCAGATTGTCGGGAAACAGGGCGCCGTGCAGGATCCGGGCGGCAATATCGACGCCGATTCCGTCAGGCAGCACCAGGAAGTGATCGAGAGCGCGCGCGAAAGCGGGGTCCGAGCAGGCCACGTTGGCGTTGTGCGCGTTCAGAAAGCCGAGCTTGGTAAAGCGGTGCTCCTCCACCAGTCCGCGCAGCAGTTCGAGAGCGTCGTTCCAGGAAAGCGCCACGACCGGGACGCCGAGAATGTCCCTGGTGGGCGTGTGGGGCAGACGGTGGCGGGGGCGATGGATGTTCATGCCGCGACACCCGTCGCATCCGCGATCAGATGCGCCAGTCCGCGCCGAATCTCGCGGTCGAGCGCGGCGCTCTGCGCGGCATGGAAAATCCGCCCATCGGCATCAGGCGGCGGGCTGCCCGCCGCCTGTACCAGCGCGCGGGCAAAGGCCTCGGGCTCATCGGCGATGACGCAGTTCGCGGGCCGGGCCGCGACCCCGCGCAGCGAGCGCAAGGTGGCGACCGAAGGAAGGCCAAGCTCGAAGGTCTCGATGGTCTTCAGTTGAACCCCGGTGCCGGCGCGGCTGATCAGCGGCACGACCCGACCGCGCTGGACGAAGGCGACGGCATCCGGGACAAAGCCAGCGAACTCGACGCCGGGATGGCGACAGGCAATTCCGGCCGGCATCTTGCCGGCGATGCGGACGGTGAACGTTTCGGGCAGATGCGGGACGACCTCGTCCAGGAACCAGTCGAGGCCGATGCGGTTCGGCTGCCAGGTCCAGGTGCCGATGAGTGTGGCGTCGCAATCGGGGCGGCGCGGCGCGGGCGCCGACGGCGGCGAAAGGCGGGTGACCAGCGCCAGCGCGGACGAGCGGCCGGCGGCATCGACGCCGAGCAGGGCGCGATCCTCGTCGGCCAGCGTCCAGACATAGTTGGCGGCGGCGCAGAGCCGCGCCTCTATGGCTTTCAGCAAGCGGGCCTCGCGCGTGTAGAGCACCTTCTGCATCATGCCGTGGGCGGCGGCTGCGTTCTCCTCGGCGGAGCGATACTCGACATTGTGCGCGATGAAGATCGATGGCCTGCGCGAAAAAAACTCCTCGAAAGCGCCGGCAAGCTGAACCGCGTTGACGACGAAGCCGTCGAACGGACCGATGGATTCGAGCGCCAGGGCAACCGCCTCGGGCGTGACCGCGCGCAGCTTGATCGAGGAAAAGGTGAGGCCGGCCGACATCGCCTTCATGAGCCAGGCGGCCTTCTGAACGCCGGATGCATTGTCGGTGCGGACATCGACCTCGCCCAGAACGACGGTGTCCTCCGGATCGGACGGCGCGGCGCCGGGCCAGGTGAAACCCAGGACCGTGACGCGGACGCCGGCGCGGCGCAACGCGTCGATGATCGCCGCATTGGCGATCTCGTAGCCCGTGGCCGGCAGGCCGGACGGGACAATCGAGGTGGCAAAAACGAGATGCATTCTGCGTTCCTATGCCGGAATGGCGTAGCAGCCTGCCGTGAAGCGTCGGTTAAGGCGGCCCCTAAAAACGTCCGCCGAGCGCTAGTTCGGTTGCGCCGCAAGCGGAACAGGCGAAATTGTTTAACGGCGCCTTACACGGGGGATGCTCGATGAATGGCGCTGCGCGCTGGGAGCGCGAACGCCAACCGACGGGAAACACCGCGTTTAACGCATCCTTCACGCCAAATCTGTCATATCATGAGTGAATTGCGGATCCACGGCACAGTCCCATGAACCCTCGACCGGCGGAACCCGCCATCTCGATCGTTGCGCGGTCGCCGGGCCTCACCGCCGGGCATGTCGAGGCCGTGGTGACGCTGCCGACCTTCCGCCGGCCGGAAATGCTGCTCGAAACGCTTAAATCGCTACAGGCGCAGCGTACGACGCGCCACTTTGCGGTCATCGTGATGGAAAACGACGCCGAGGCATGCGCGGGCGCCGCCGCCGCCGCGCCGCTGTTCCAGAGCGGCACGGTCGAGGGCCTGTTGATCGTCGCGCATGAGCGGGGCAATTGCCGCGCCTACAATGCCGGTTGGCTGACCGCGCTGATGCAGTTTCCATCGTTCCGCCATCTGCTCGTCATCGACGATGACGAACTGGCCGACCCGGACTGGCTGGAACGGATGTGCCGTGCGAGCGAATCGCTGGGCGCTGATATCGTCGGCGGGCCGCAAGTGCCCGTCTTCGCCGCGCCCGAGCATGCCGTTCTTGCGGCGCATCCGGTGTTCCGGCCACCCTATGCGAGCACGGGGCTCGTGCCAGCGCTCTATTCGTCCGGCAATCTGCTGGTATCCCGTCATGTGCTTGAGGCGATGGGATTGCCGTTTCTGGACCTGCGCTTCAACTTCATGGGCGGCGGCGACAGCGATTTCCTGAGCCGGGCGGCGGTCAAGGGCTACAAGCTCGGCTGGTGTGCCGAAGCGGTGGTCAGCGAGGCGGTGCCAGCGCGCCGGGTCGAGGCCGACTGGATCCGGGCCCGATCCTTGCGCAACGGCGTGATCTCGACTCTGGTCGAGAAGAAGAAACACGCGAACGAGCCGTTCGGACGTGCCCGCGTGATCGCCAAGAGCGTTGCGCTTCTCGCTGCATCGCCGATGCGTGCGCTGGTGAAACTGGCCACGACCGGATCGCCGGCCCGCGCAGTCTATCCGATCCATGTGGCGCTCGGGCGCATCGGCGCCGAATTCGGCTATGCCAATGAACAATACCGCCAGCCTGAAAAGAATTGACCTCGCA
>JAUYMV010000452.1 GCA_030698645.1 Mesorhizobium sp. | reverse complement strand
GGCGAGGTGACGATCGATCGGAAGTTCTTCTTTTCGAGATAGTCGAAGCACTCATCGGTGCTGTCGAAGCGCTTGACGAAGGTCCACTTCACGGCAGAGACCGAGATCTTGGAAATCGCCCGTCTTTCTCGCAGTTCCTGCCAGTCGTCGGGCAGCGCACGGCGAGGGTCGACGACGTAAACCTTTTCGACACCCAAGGCATTCACGTTCCTGATCACCGTTCCGATGTTCTTGATGTCGGTAGGATTTTCGAGGACCGCGATCAGGTTCTTGCAGCGAAATCCTTTGATTTCGGCGGCGCGTCGGCGGACGGATTCTCGCGGCTTGGCTTTTTCTTCGATGTCTTGCACGGGTTTTCTCGAACATTGATCTTGTGGCAGTCGCTGCTTTCTAATCTGGTCGTGGCTTGAGGCGCCAGATTTCATTTGCTTTTTCCGTCGCACTGCACCATATGCCACCCCATAGGCGCTTGGGCTGCATGTCGCGGCCTTCTCCGACGAGACTCGTTGCGTCTGTTTCACCCCGTCCCGGACGGCCGGTGAAAAGCCCCGCGGCATGATGCCGGCGGGCGCGACAGCGCAAACGACGGGATGTCCCGCCGCCTTGTCGTCTTTCCCAATCCCAAACGGTCAGGTTGCGCCCTGAATCGTTGCTGCGTGCGCTGCCCGACGTGGAGCGCCGAAAGAAGAGTATTTTGACCACTGAACTGAACATCGAATCCACCACCGAAGCCGAAGCCCCCCTGTCGGGCTTCGCCGCGCTCGGCATTGTCGGCAATCTGCTGAAGGCGACCGCGACCGCGGGCTTCGCCGAGCCGAAGCCGATCCAGGTCAAGGCGATCCCGCCGCATCTGGCCGGCCGCGACATCATCGCGATCGCCCAGACCGGCTCCGGCAAGACGGCGGCGTTCTCGCTGCCGATCCTGACCAAAATCATGGCGATCGGCGCCAAGCGCCTGCCCAAAACGGCGCGCGCGCTGATCCTCGCGCCGACGCGCGAACTCGCCGTCCAGATCGAGGACACGATCAAGGTGCTGGCCAAGGGCCTGCACATCTCGACCGCGCTCGTGCTCGGCGGCGTGTCGCGCTCCTCGCAGGTGCGCAAGATGGCGCCCGGCGTCGACATCCTGATCGCCACGCCCGGAAGGCTCACCGATCTCGTCCGCGAGGGCGAGGTGAAGCTCAACGAGACGCGCTGGCTGGTGCTCGACGAGGCCGACCGCATGCTCGACATGGGCTTCATCAACGACGTGCGCCGCCTGTCGAAGGCGACGCATCCCGAGCGCCAGACCGCGCTCTACTCGGCCACCATGCCC
>JAUYMV010000159.1 GCA_030698645.1 Mesorhizobium sp. | reverse complement strand
ACGACCTTCTGGTTGCGGCGCTGGATCGAGCAGTCGCGCTCGAAGAGATGCACCGTGTTGCCATGCGTGTCGCCCAGCACCTGGACCTCGACATGGCGGGCGCGCTCGATCAGCTTCTCGAGATAGACCTCGTCCTTGCCGAAGGCGGCGCGCGCCTCGCGCTTGCCCTCGGTCACTTCCTTGGCGAGTTCGCTTTCCGAGCGGATCACGCGCATGCCGCGTCCGCCGCCGCCCCAGGATGCCTTCAGCATCAGCGGATAGCCGACTTCGTTCGCCAGCTTCTTGATCTCCCCGATGTCGTCGGGCAAAGGCAGCGTCGCCGGGATCACCGGAACGCCGACCTCGATCGCCAGGTTGCGGGCCGCCACCTTGTTGCCGAGGCGGCGCATCGTGTCGGGCTTCGGGCCGATGAAGATGATGCCGGCCTCGGCGCAGGCATCGGCGAATTCGGGGCTTTCCGACAGCAGGCCGTAGCCCGGATGGATCGCGTCGGCGCCGGAGAGCTTGGCGACGCGGATGACCTCCTCGATCGACAGATAGCTCTCGATCGGCCCCAGATCCTTGGCCAGATGCGGCCCGCGGCCGATCGGGTAGGATTCATCCGCCTTGAAGCGGTGCAGCGAGTATTTGTCTTCCTCGGCCCAGATCGCGACGGTCTTGATGCCCAGTTCGTTGGCGGCGCGGAAGACGCGGATCGCGATTTCGGAGCGGTTGGCGACGAGGATCTTGGTGATCGGCAAGGAACACGCTCCGGGCTACGCGGCGGCAGGGACTGTCCATGATTAGCCTGAAAATGTTGCAGTGCAAACAAAATTGGCAGAACATGCCGCGCGGCATCGAGAATCTCGACGCAACAACAAAAAATGCCCGGCGCCAGGCGCCGGGCATTCTCGAAAACGGTGCTGATCCGGGCTTACTGCTCGAAGTAGCTGTACTTGCCGTCGTCGCCCTTCTTCCACGTGTACATCACGTAGTCAGGACGGGTGATGTCGCCCTTCTCGTCGAAGCCGATGTCGCCGATCGCGGTCAGGAACGGGCCCTTCGCCTTGGCTGCTTCGGCAACCTTCGTCGCGTCGAGGTCGCCCGCGGCCGCGGCGGCCGCGACGATGATCTGGACGGCGGCGTAGGAGTAGAGCGTGTAGGCTTCCGGCTCGAAGCCCGATGCGCGGAACTTCTCGACGATGTCCTTGGCGTTCGGGTTCTTGCGCGGATCGGGCGCGAACGTCATCAGCGTGCCGTCGACGGCGTCGCCGGCGATCGAGGCCAGTTCGTTCGACACGATGCCATCGCCCGACATGACCGCTGCCTTCAAGCCCTGGTCGGCCAGCTGACGCATGATCAGGCCGGCTTCGGTGTGCAGGCCGCCGTAGTAGACGACCGTGACGCCGGCTTCCTTCATCTTGGCGATGAGGGCCGAGAAGTCCTTGTCGCCGACATTGATGCCTTCATACATGACTTCGGTGACGCCGGCGGCATTTGCCGCCTTCTTGGTCTCGTCAGCGAGGCCCTGGCCGTAAGGCGTCTTGTCATGGACGATGGCGACCTTGCCGTCCTTGAAGTTGGCCGCGAGGTAGGCGCCGGCGACGGCGCCCTGCTGGTCGTCGCGACCGCAGGTGCGGAAGGTGTTCCACAGGCCGCGCTCGGTGAACTTCGGGTTGGTCGACGCCGGGGTGATCTGGAAGACGCCATTTTCGGCATAGACTTCCGAGGCCGGGATCGAGACGCCCGAGTTGAAGTGACCGACAACAAACTTGACGCCGTCGGCGACGAACTTGTTGGCGACCGAAACGCCCTGGGTCGCATCCGAGACGTCATCGCCGATGACGATCTTGATCTGCTCGCCATTGATGCCGCCCGCCGCATTGATGTCGGCCGCTGCCTGCTCGGCGCCCTTCTGGAGCTGTGCTCCGAAGGCGGCGTTCGGGCCGGTGATCGGACCGGCGACGCCGATCAGGACTTCCGCCCATGCGCTGCCGCCGAACGCCACCAGGGCGGTCAGGGCAACGGCGGACAAGAGTGATTTCTTCATTGAGAGACTCCCATTAACTGAGCGGGCGTGGATGATACTTTCATGCGATGCCCACCCTATCGCAGAAAGCTTAGTTTGCCGATTTTGCGGCGCTTGTCACGCCGAATCGTTGGAAAACAGAGGGAATGGTGAATGCCGGTCGGTGCAATCTCCGCCATTTAGCCGGCTCAGCCTTTGGATCTCCACGACAACGGAGACGCCTTTTCGTAGAGCCAGCCGTACTGTCTCGTCATCTGGTTGGTGCGCGTGTAGCGGAAGCCGAGCACGCCGAGCACGATCAGGATGATGGTATCCACAATGTAGAATTGAAGCGAGAACATGGTGCCCTCAAACAGGGCGTGGTGGATGAAGCGAACGGCTATTCCGAGCAGCAGCAGGAAGAAGATCAAGGTCGGCATCGGACGCCAGGTATCCGCGCAGGCGCGTCCCGTCATCCAGGCCGCCCAGCCACCGAGGAGCAGGGTGACGAAGAAAAACTGCCAGATCGACGCCTCTTCGTAGATGATGCCCTGCATCTCTCAATCCTCCGCCGTCATCAGTGCCTGCCGCCTTCGAGATAGGCGGCGCGGACTTCCGGATTCGCCAGCAGATCCTTGCCGGTGCCGCTCATCGTGACATTGCCGTTGACCATCACATAGCCGCGATTGGCGAGCCTGAGCGCGCCGAAGGCGTTCTGCTCGACCAGGAAGACGGTCAGTCCCTGCGACCTGTTGAGTTCGCGGATGGCGTCGAAGATCTGCTTGACGATCAGTGGCGCGAGGCCGAGCGAGGGCTCGTCGAGGAGCAGCAGTTTGGGGCGCGCCATCAGCGCGCGGCCGATCGAGAGCATCTGCTGCTCGCCGCCCGACAGCGTTCCGCCGCGCTGCGCGACACGTTCCTTGAGGCGCGGGAAAAGGGTGAACACCTTCTCCGAATCCTCGGCGAAATATTTCAGATTGTCGAGGCTCGCGCCCATCTGGAGATTTTCCAGGACGGTCATGCGCGGGAAGATGCGACGGCCTTCC
Organism: Mesorhizobium sp.; assembly: GCA_030698645.1. GTDB lineage: Bacteria > Pseudomonadota > Alphaproteobacteria > Rhizobiales > Rhizobiaceae > Mesorhizobium_A. The sequence continues at coordinate 759 of JAUYMV010000159.1, read as the reverse complement.
GGCGACTGCGCGATGCGCATCCGCGCGATCTCGTGCGTCGGCATCTGCGTGATGTCGGTGCCGGCGAAGACGATCTTTCCGGCGCGCGCCCGCGGCGCCCCGAAGATGGTCATCATCAGCGTCGACTTGCCCGCGCCATTGGCGCCGATCAGCGCGACGATCTCGCCCTCGTCGACCGAAATGCTCACGCCGCTCAACGCGCGGATGTTGCCGTAGTAGGTTTCGACGCCGTCGACGGAGAGCAGCGGTGTGGCAGCCATCACGCGCGTCCTCCGCTCTTGCCCGGCTTGCCGCCCTTGGCGAGTTCCTTCGCCTGGCCGATCCAGTCCTCGCGCGCGATGCGCCCGTCGAATTCGAGATAGGCTTCGGCCGCCACGATGTCGGGTTTCTTCCACGCGGCGATCTGGGCGAAGGTGGTCACGCCGTGTTCCTTGAGCTTGCGCGCATTGACCGGGCCGATGCCCTTGATCCGCGTGATGTCATCGGGCTTGGCGGGAGCGGGAGCCGCCGGCTTCGCTGCCGGCGACTTGGCCTTGGGCGCCGACTTGCCTGCCACCGGTTTGGCGGGCGCCGCTTTCGCAGCCAGGGGCTTTGCCGCCGGGGACTTTGCCGACGGCGCTTTCGCGGGCGCGGGAGTCGGCTTCGACGCGACTGGAACCGAAGCTTTCGACTTGGGCGCGGGCTTTGCCGCGGGCGCCGACGTCAGGGTCGACGGTTTCGTCCCTGCCGGTTTGGCGGCGGGCTTGCCTGCGACCGGCT
>JAUYMV010000156.1 GCA_030698645.1 Mesorhizobium sp. | reverse complement strand
TCGACCTTGATCTTGAAGTGGTACATCGACTGCAGCGCCTGGTGGTCTTCCGGACGGAAGGTCATGGAGCCCTTCGGCGTGTCGAAGCTCATGCCCTCCATGGTCTTGATCAGCGTCTCCGTCTCCCAGTCTGCGGCGGTTTCCAGCGCCTTGGCGATCGCCATCGCAGCTGCGAAACCGCCAGCGGTGAAGAAATCGGGCGGCGAGTTGAAGCGCTTCATGTGTTCGGCGACGAGCCAGTCGTTGACCGGGTTTTTCGGCGATTCATAGTAATAGTTGATGGCGCCTTCCATGCCGGGGACGCGCTTATAGCCGACCATGGCGGGCAGGATGTTGCCACCGGTCGAAATCTCGATGCCGTGACGCGCCGGGTCGGCGGTGATCAGCGGCGTCAGCGCGTCGATGCCCGCGACGTAGATGACGATGACCTTGCGGCCCGGCTGGTCCTTGAGAGCGCCGAACAGGCGTTCGATGGTCGCGGTAAAGTCGGTCGTTGCCTGCGGGACGTATTCCTCGGCGACGAGGTTGGCGCCGGTGCCTTCGAGGGCCGTCTTGAACGCCGAGATGCCGTCGCGGCCGAAGGCGTAGTCCTGAGCCAACGTTGCGACATAGAGATTGGCGTCGGGCTTCAGGGCGAGCGCCTGCGCCTGCATGTCCATCGACGAGTTGCGCGAGGTCTTGAAGATGAAACGGTTGGAATCCTTGCCGGTCAGGCCGTCTGCGACGGCGGGCTCGACGACCAGGATCTTCTCGTTCTCGAGCGCCACCGGGAGCAACGCCATGGTCACGCCGGACGACGTATCGCCGACGGCGAGGATGACATCCTCGTCGGCATAGGCTTCGGCGAGCAGCGCGCGGGCGATGTCGGGCTTGAACTGGGTGTCCTTCTTGACCAGCTCGATCTTGCGGCCCTTGATCTCCATGGTGCCGTTGGTGGCGTATTCGAGACCCATCTCGAAGCCGGTATGGGTCTGCTTGGAATAAGCCTCGAGCGGCGAGCCGGACAGGCCGTGGATCAGGGCGATCTTGGCAGGGCCATCCTGCGCCGAAGCGACCTGCACGGCGAGGAGCGCGGAGGCGGCGGCCAACGCGGCGAACAGTTTTCTCATCTCAAATTCCTCCAGTGGTCGACCGAAAACCTGTCGCACGCGCCTTCCCGTCGGCGGAAGGACAGCGCTTCGATTGCTTGCAGGTGAAGAAACGCACCCGTGCCATGCCGCGACCGCCAAATGCGATCCTGACCTGTCCGTCAGATGCCGATATCCTCCCGCAGCGCGCCTCATGCGATCGAACGCCTTCGCTCTCCCAAGCTGGCGATTGGCATGATGCGACGCTAAACTTATTATCGGCCGGGCCGGACCTACGCAGCAATATCGTATAAATACGCGACATGATGAGCACCATTGACCTCGAGCAGATCGCCTTCGAGCATTCGCCTGTCGGCATTGTGCTGACCGAAAGCCGGATCATCCGGGCCTGCAATCCGTCCTTCGCGGCG
>JAUYMV010000155.1 GCA_030698645.1 Mesorhizobium sp. | reverse complement strand
CCGACGAAATGTCGAGGCCGCAGAATCTTGCGCCCGGATACCGCCGCGCCGCCGCGACGATGTTGCGCCCTGTGCCGCAGCCGAGCTCGAGAACGGCGCCGCCGGGCGGCACGTCGAGCCGCTCGAGCATGCGGTCGCGGCCGAGCAGGTAGTATTTGCGCGTCGCGTCGTAGATGTGGCGCTGGCGGCGGTAGATGCCGTCCATCAGGGCGGCGTGGGCGGGCCTGGCGTCGGAGAGCGCCATGCTCAGCGCTTCACGTAGAGGTGGAAGCCGCCATAGATCGCCGAGCGGTCGCGCGCGGACAACTCGCGCGACTGCGTCTCGCGGTAGTCCCAGCGGTCGAGGATCGCGTCGGAAACCCGGCCCGGCAGAAGCGTCGGCGCGGCCGCCGTGCGGAAGATGACGCGGGCGCCATCGGCGGCCGTGCGGGTGATCTCGCTCCAAAGCTGGTTCAACTGCGCGTCAGTCATCCAGTCCTGCGCGTCGAGCAGCACGTAGCGGTCGACCGATGCGGCGGATTTCTCCGCCAACAGGTCGATGAAATTGGCATTGTGCACGACTACGCGGTCGGCATTCGCACGGATCGCCGGAAAGTGTTCCGGCTCGAGATAGTGGGGCAGGGCGGCCTCGCCCTCGGCGGGATAGCGCCGCGCGAACGCCTGCCAGGCGAAATAGTTGTCCTTCAGCGCAAAGTCGCAGGTGAGCTTTTCCAGCCGCGCCTTGAGCACGCTCGCCATCGTGCCGTCGCCGGCGGTCACCAGCGCGTCGTACTGGGCCGGCGGGATGCCGAGGCCGAACAGCGAGGCCTTCTGCGCCGTAACGAGGCGGATCAGCGGCTTGTCGAAGAGCGGCGAAAGATATTCGCGGAAGAAGCGGCGCTGGTCGCCGATAGAGCGGGAGGTCATGATTTCCCCCGGATCAACGCCGTGCAGCTTGGCCACGCGATGGGCCGACGCGATGCAGAAGCCGAGCAGGCCGGTGCGGTAGAAATCGCGGTCGAAGACGGCGATGCGGCGGCGGCCGAGGAGGTCGCGGCCGTCCCAATAGGCGCGCGTCGGGGCGTCCAGGTGCGGCGCGATGAAGCGGTCATAGGCCTGTGCGTTGTGACCGGTCCCGGCGCCGCCGAAGAAGCGCGCGACGTCGCGCTGGCCGGGTAGATGACGCATGGCCGCCAGTTTCAGCCGGTTGAGCGCGACATGCGTCGCGTTGAGGTCAACGGCGTCGATGCGGGCCGGCGATGTCGTCAGATAGGCAAGCACGTTGCAGCCGCCCGACGCGATGGTGACGATGCGGTGGCCTTCGGCAAGTTGCATCGCCTCGATGTCGACCTCCGGGTCCTCCCAGATCTGAGGATAGACGAGACCTGAAAAGAGCAGTGCGAAGAGCCGCTCGGACAGCCCGGCCTTCGACAGCGCCCTGTGCTGGTAGACCGCATGGCCGACGCGGCGGCGCGTGGCGAGGGCGGAGCCGGCGGAGATGTCGGTCATGGCGCGAATCCCTTCATATCAGGCGATTGCGACCGTGCGTATGAAACGCCGGTGACACGTGCATGACGCCGCGATGACGGAGGGATGACAGCAGGCGCTTGACAATAATATCTTCGTTATATAACGGATTCATTATAAAAGGAGCCGATCATGCAGCACGGCCTCGACGCCGCCTTCTCGGCGCTTGCCGATCCGACCCGACGGGCGATCCTCGCCCGGCTGGCGCTCGGCGAAGCGACCGTCATGCAACTCGCCGAGCCCTTCGCGATGAGCCAGCCGGCGATCTCGCGCCACATCAAGGTGCTGGGCGACGCCGGGCTGATCATCCAGCGAGTCGCGGGGGCGAAGCGGCCGTGCCGGCTGGCCGCGCATGCGCTCGACGATGTCGACCGCTGGCTCGCCATGCTGCGCGAGGCGCTTTCGCGCAACTACGAGCGGCTCGACGGCCTGCTCGCCGCCATGGAATCCGAAAACGAAACCGACAGCAGAGGAAAGGACCTGACATGCGCAAGATGACCGTCGCGCTCGAGGGCGACACGCATGTGGTCGTGACGCGCCGCTTCGCGGCCGCCCCGAAATCCGTCTACCGCGCGCACACCGAAGCCGAGCTCATGCAGAAATGGATGACGGGTCCGGAGGGCTGGACCATGCCTTTCTGCATCAGCGAGGCCAGGCCCGGCGGCCAGCTCCGCTGCGAGTGGACCGACGGCAAGGGCGGCGACTTCTACCTGACCGGCCACTATGTCGAGCTCGAACCTTTCAGCCGCATCGTCCATGTCGAACGCATGCACCTGCCAGACCCGACGCCCGACAACCACGTCGAGACGCGCTTCACGGCCGATGGCGCCGGCACCCTGTTGACCATGCGCATGACGCTCCCCGACGCAGAGACGCGCGCGGCGATGCTGGCGACCGGCATGGAGGAGGGTATGGAGGCGAGCTATGCGCGGTTGGAAGAAGTGCTGGGGTAGGACGGGGAGGCTCGAGGACAGAACGTCAAGCGAGGCTGGCTAAAGGAACACGCCTTGTGGCTTGCGACCCTCCTTCGACTCGACGATTCTCCCCTGTCCAACGGAGGCTCGCCATGACTCGGCACGATTTCGATCCCGCGACGGTCAAACCCGACGGACGGCCGGCCGCGAAGGCCCGGCTCTTCGACGCGGCGCTGGGTGGCCCCTACCGAGGGTCGGTGAATGGCGAGGCGCTCGGCGCGCCGGTGACGGTGCTGACCTATGGCAATGACGAGCCGGGCGTCGGGCCGGTGCTGCATGTCCATCCCTATGACGAGGTCTTCGTGATCACCGAGGGCCGCGCGCGGTTCTTCGTCGGCGACCAGGTGATCGACGCTGCGGCGGGCGAAACCGTGCTCGGCCCCTCGGGCCTGCCGCACCGCTTTGTCAATCTCGGCCCCGGACGGCTCCAGACGATCGACATCCATATGTCGCCGCGCTGGATCCAGACCAATCTGGAGTAGGGACGTGGGCGTCATGTCGTTCGGTGACGATCTCCCAGTGTGGGGCGGAAATAGCTGGCTTTGCCGCTCACTTATCGCGAACGCGATCGAGGAAGTCGGTCCTAGGCCCTATCTGCTTGTGATGGAAAAGAGTTTCGAACAGGGATACAATCACGCGGATATGCAACCGCTGAGTTCGGAAGAACTCATCGAGTTTCGAAATGCCTCGATCAATTGGTTCCGAAGGAATTTGCACGCACACATCGAAAACGACGGGCTATCCAAGTTATTCGATCAGCTTGTCGATCTGGTGGGCAGGCGACTGGCAAATCTGGAACGCAACTAGCTCCGCCCAAATCCACCCGGCGTCGGCGTCGTGACGATGACCGCGTCGCCCGGCCAGAGCACCGTCTGGTCGCAGGCCTTCAGCGTCTGCATCTCGCCGTCGGCGCGGCGGATCTCGGTCTTTCCAACGAGCCCGTCGCCGCCGCCATCGACGCCGCGCGGCGGGCTGCCGCGATGCGAGGAGAGTATGGCGCATTCCATTTCCTCGAGGAAACGGATCGTGCGTTTCGTGCCATCGCCCGCGTGCCATTTGCCGGCGCCGCCGGAGCCCTCGCGGATGTGGAAGTCCTCGAGCAGGACCGGGAAGCGCAGTTCGAGGATTTCGGGGTCGGTCAGGCGCGAATTGGTCATGTGGGTGTGGACGCCCGAGGTGCCGTGGAAGCCGGCGCCATTGTTGAAGCGGCCCGCTGGCGAGCCGGAGCAGATCGTCTCGTAGTACTGGTATTGCGCGTTGCCGTAGGTGAGATTGTTCATCGTCCCTTGCGCGTTAGCGAGCGCGCCCATGGCGCCGAACATGGCGTTGGTGACGTGCTGCGAGGTCTCCACATTGCCCGCAACGACGGCGGCCGGATAGCTGGGTCGCAGCATGCAGCCGTCCGGGATGATGATGTGGATTGGCCTGAGGCAGCCGGCATTCATCGGGATGTTGTTTTCCACCATGACGCGGAAGGCGTAGAGGACGGCGGCCCGCGCCACGGGCTCGGGCGCGTTGAAATTATTCTTCATGACGGGCGAGGTGCCGGTGAAGTCGACAGTGGCCTCGCGCTTGTCGCGGTCGACCGTGATGCGCACCTTGATCACCTGGCCGGTGTCGGTCGGGTATTCGTAGGTGGAATCGTCCGGCAGCAGCTGCAGCACGCGGCGCACGCTCTCGGCGGCGTTGTCCTGCACATGGCCCATATAGGCCTCGACCACGTCGAGCCCGAAATGGTCGACCATCTTGCGCAGCTCCGCGACGCCCTTCTCGTTGGCGGCGATCTGCGCCTTCAGATCGGCGATGTTCTGGTGCGGGTTGCGCGCCGGCCAGGGGTGGTCGGTCAGCAGATGGTGCAGGGCGGCTTCCTGGAACTTGCCCTTGTCGACGATGCGGAAATTGTCGAACAGGACGCCTTCCTCGTCGACCGTCGTGGCAAGCGGCGTCATCGAGCCGGGCGCGGTGCCGCCGACATCGGCGTGGTGGCCGCGCGAGGCGGTCCAGAACAGGATGCGGGGTTCACCCTCCCCCTTGAGCGGAGTGTCGGCGCGTAGCGCCGGGGTGGGGGTGTCATGGCCACCGTCGGTGCCGGTACCCCCACCCGCGCCGTCGGCGCGACCACCCCACAAGGGGGAGGTAGGCAGCTCGAACACCGGCGTCACCACGGTGATGT
>JAUYMV010000440.1 GCA_030698645.1 Mesorhizobium sp. | reverse complement strand
CGAACAGCGGAAGCGACGGCGTCCGCACCTATAATCACGGCGTTCACTTCGTGCGTCTCGCATGGGGCAAGGCGACCAGGCTCGTGATTTGCCCGGATACGGCCGGCCTGCAGGTCACGCTCGATCGCTTGTTTGCGGCGGGCAACGCGGAAGCCCACGCCGCCCCGATCACGGATTGAACGGCGAGCAACCGGCAGGTCGGCGACTGCCGGTGTTCACGCCTTCGCCGCGCAGGACGCATCGCCCTTCGCCCAGCGCGCTATGTCGGCCGAAATGCGGGCGCCGTTGCCGCCGTCGAGCAGGGGGCCGAAACTTTCCACGCGGGCCGAGCCGCCTTCGGCCTGGACGACCAGGACGGGACGCGATTCCATCGACTTCGCCGGGACAATGAGAATGCGCGGGCGGCCCGAAAACGAGCCGAGTTCGTTCGACAGCCGATAGTTCTGGAACGCCGGGTCTTTGGCGGCGAACCAGCAGTTCTGCGCGGCGAGCGCGACCTGTTCCATCGTGCGCAGCGCGGCGCTCTTGCCCGGAGCCGCGACGAACGCGACCGGCGTCTTCGGCTGGCAGGCGGCGAGCGACCCCGCCAGGAAAAGCACTGCAATTCCGCAACCGCGTGAAGCCAGGCGCCCGGCGTTCATGCTCATGCGGCGATCCCGAGCACGCCTTCGAACAGCGCGCGCCCGTCGGTGCCGCCATGCGCGGCCTCGATCAGGTTTTCGGGGTGCGGCATCAGGCCGAGCACGTTGCCGCGTTCGCTGACGATGCCCGCGATGTCGTTCATCGAGCCGTTCGGGTTGGTGCCCTCGGCATAGCGGAAGACGACCTGACCATCGCCCTCGATGCGTGCCAGCGTTTCCGCGTCGGCGAAGAAATTGCCGTCATGATGCGCGACGGGGCAGCGGATAATCTGGCCCGGCGCATAGTGGCGCGTGAAGGCGGTGTTGGCGTTGGTGACTTCGAGCTTGACCTCGCGGCAGACGAATTTGAGCGACGCATTGCGCATCAGCGCGCCGGGCAGAAGTCCCGCCTCGAGCAGGATCTGGAAGCCGTTGCAGACACCCATCAACATGACGCCCTGCGCGGCCTTTTCGGCCACCGCCCGCATCACCGGCATGCGCGCCGCGATCGCGCCGCAGCGCAGATAGTCGCCATAGGAAAAGCCGCCCGGAATGACGATCAGGT
>JAUYMV010000436.1 GCA_030698645.1 Mesorhizobium sp. | reverse complement strand
CGTCTTCGACCTCGTGCTGGCGACCGACGGTACGCACAATCTGACCTCCGGCCGGAAATGCGCCGCGCTGACCGAGGCGTATGGCGATGGTGGCTTCGACTATGCCGGCAACAGCCGGCACGATCTCGCGGTCTTCGATGCGGCGCGCGAAGCCTGGATCGTCGCGCCCGACCGGCATGCCGCGCGCTGGCAGAAGGCGCATGGCGGCGAACTGATCGCGACGCCGCGGCCGACCGCCCGGACCGTCGTCAAGATGCTGCGCGCGCACCAGTGGCTGAAGAACACGCTGATCGCCGTGCCGATGATCCTCAGTCACGAGTATTTCAATCCGGGCATGCTGCTGGCCTGCCTCGTCGCCTTCGTGTCGTTCAGCGCCGCGGCCTCGGCGATCTACATCGTCAACGACTTCTTCGACCTGGCGCTCGACCGCGCGCACGCCACCAAGCGCAAGCGGCCGTTTGCCAGCGGCCTCCTGTCGATCCCCTTCGGCCTCGCGTGCTCCGCGCTCCTGCTTGGGGTCAGCATCGGCGCGGCGGCTTTGCTGCCCTGGCAGTTCGGCCTCGTGCTCGGCGCCTATCTGATCGCGACGACCGCCTATTCGCTGTCGCTGAAGCGCATGCTCCTGATCGACGTGCTGACGCTGGCCAGCCTCTACACGATGCGCATCCTGGCCGGCGCGGCGGCGACCGGCATCGACGTGTCGTTCTGGCTTCTCGCCTTCTCGATCTTCTTCTTCCTGTCGCTGGCGCTGGTGAAGCGCTACGTCGAGCTGCGCACCACCGACATGAAGGTCGGAGAGCGCATCGCTGGCCGCGGCTATCGCGCCGAAGACCAGGAAATCATCGCGCAGGCCGGGATGGCGTCGGCCTTCGCCTCGGCGCTGGTGCTGGCGCTCTACATCGACAGCGACGCCGTGCGCGAGCAATACGCGCATCCGGCCATGGTCTGGCCGCTGGCGCCGATCGTCCTCTACATGACGATGCGCATCTGGATCCTGGCCAGGCGCGACGAGATGCATGATGATCCGGTCGTCTTCATCATCAGCGACTGGCGCAGCCAGTTTGTCGCCGCGTTCGGCGCAATCCTGCTCGTCGCCGCGGTGCTCTATCCGTGAGCGCTGTGCACCAGTCCTTCGGCCGGCTGTGGCCGTCGGCGCGCGCGGTGATGGATGCGGGCGAGGCGATGCGGCGGCTGGAAGTCGGACGGCTGAGGCCGGGCGCCATGCTGGCCTTCGGAAACGGCCGCTCCTACGGCGATTCCTGCCTCAATTCCGAAGGGTCGATCGCCGACATGCGGTCGAGAAGCAAGCTCATTGGCTTCGATCCGGAGACCGGTATTCTCGAGGCCGAAGCCGGCATGATGCTCGACCAGGTCATCGCGACCGGCCGGGCGAGCAACCATTTCCCGGCGGTCGTGCCGGGCACCCAGTTCGTCACGCTCGGCGGCGCGATCGCCAATGACGTGCACGGCAAGAATCATCACCGGCGCGGCACATTCGGCCGACACGTCGTGTCGCTGACCCTGATGCGCTCGGACGGCCAGGTGCATCATTGCAGCCGCAGCGCGAACAGCGCGCTGTTTTCCGCGACGATCGGCGGCATGGGTCTGACCGGGCTGATCCTGACGGCGCAGATCCGGCTGATGAAAGTGGCGTCACTCGACATCGAGGAGCGCACGACGCCGTTTCGCAGCCTCGGCGAGTTCTTCGACATCTCCGAAGCCGCCGATGCGGACAATGAATATGCGGTCGCCTGGATCGACCAGCTCGCGGGCGCCTCGAAGGCCGGGCGCGGCCTGTTGCTCACCGGCAATCACGCCGCCGCCGGCGCCGCCGCCAAGGACGCGACGCCGTCGCGCCTCGGCGTGCCGTTCCAACCGCCGGTCAACCTGCTCAACCGGCCGTTTCTCAAGCTTTTCAACCTGGCCTACCGGACGGCCAAGGGCCGCAGGACCTGTGTCTCGACGACAGGCTATCGCGGCTTCTTCTTTCCGCTCGACGGCGTCGGCAACTGGAACCGGCTCTACGGGCCGAAGGGCCTCTACCAGCATCAGAGCGTGGTCCCCGAAGCCGTCGCGCGGACGGCGATCCCCGACATGTTCGACGCCGCGCGCAAGGCCGGGCAGGGCTCGTTTCTGACCGTGCTGAAGCGCTTCGGCGCGCTCGATTCGCCGGCGCTCCTGTCGTTTCCGCGCCCGGGATTCACGCTGACGCTGGATTTTCCGAATCGCGGCGCGCGCACGCTGGAGCTGCTCGACGCGCTCGATCGGATCGTCGTGGCGGCCGGCGGCGCGGTCAATCCGTACAAGGACGCGCGCATGAGCGCGTCGACCTTCGCGGCGTCGTTTCCGGCGTGGCGGCGGCTCGAAGCCCTGCGCGACCCCGCTTTCGTGTCCGACTTCTGGCGCCGCACCGCGCTTCGACTGCCGATCGGACCGAGTTTCGCCGAAGCAGCAGAATAGATAAAATTGCACCCAAATATGGTTAGCGAAGTGTTGATCTCGGAATTCACTCAAATTGCATATATCGCTTCACGGTTTGTTTTGTTCTCTCTAGTAAGCCGAAAGCAGATCGCTGTGGGGCAATCGGCATGAAATACATCGTCTTCATTCTGTTCACGGTCGCGACGAATGCCGCAGCCCAGCTGATGCTGAAACACGGCATGATGCAGCTCGGACCGCTGTCGTTCGCCGGCGTCAACCCGCTCGTCAAGATGCTGCAGATCGTGTTCAGCCCATGGGTCTTTCTGGGCCTGAGCACCTTCGTCATCTCGATGGCGTCGCACCTCTACGTCCTGTCCAAGGTGGAGCTCTCCTTCGCCTATCCGTTCCTCAGCCTCGCCTATGTGGCGGTTGCGGTGTTCGCCTATTTCGTCTTCCGCGAGGACCTCAACGCGCTGCGCATCGCCGGCATCGCCTTCATCTGCGTCGGCACCGTGCTGATCGCGCAGAGCGGCAGCGGACTCGACAAGGCGGCCGAACACGACTCCTCCAAACCCATCCAGACCAGCGAGCTTGCCCGATGAAGCACATCATATTCGGCGGCGACGGATTCGTCGGCCGCCACCTTGCCCCGAAACTGCTCGCCGATGGCCACGACGTGGTCGTCGCCGACATCGTGAAGAGCGATTTCGCGCATTACGGCAAGGTGCGTTTCGTCAAGTGCGACGTGACCGATCCGAACCAGGTGTCGAAGGTCGGCATCAAGGCCGGCGACATGGTCTACAACCTGTCGGCCAAGATGCTGTCGCCGCTGCAGGTGCGCGCCAAGCGGCACGAGTTCTTCTTTCCGGTGAATTTCCACGGCACCGAAAACATCATCCACGCCATGGCGAAGGCGGACGCGGACCGGATGGTGCATTTCACCACCGACATGATCTACGGCCACACCGTGTTCCATCCGATGACCGAGGACCATCCGGTCGCGCCGCTCGGCGAATACGGCCTGTCGAAATGGAAGACCGAGGAGCTGGCCGCCGACTGGCGCACCCGCGGCATGAAGATCACGCTGTTCCGTCCGCGCCTCATCATCGGCCCGGGACGCCTCGGCATCCTGGAGAAACTGTTCAAGCTGATCGACTGGAACCTGCCGGTGCCGATGATCGGATCGGGCCGCAATCCCTATCAGTTCATCTCGGTGTTCGACTGCGCCGAGGCCGCGCGCGCGGCCTTCAGGGCGGGCGTGCCGAACGAGGCCTACAATCTGGGGTCGCTGAACCCGCCGCCGGTGCGCAAGCTGCTCGGCGATCTGGTCAAGCATGCCGGCTCGCGCTCGATCCTGCTGCCGACGCCGGCCTGGGCGGTCAAGCGGACGCTCGACCTGTTCGACCTCCTCAACATGCCGATCATGGATCCCGAGCAGTATCTGATCGCCGACGAGGACTGCCTGCTCGATGTGTCGAAGGGCGAGCGCGAACTCGGCTGGGTGCCGCAGTACCGCGACGAGGACATGCTGATCGCAGCATACGATGAATACAGGGCCAAGAAGGACGGCCATGCCGTCGCCGCCGCGCACAGCGTGCCGGCCGAATAGGACAGGGGACAAGAAATGACCGTCATGACCAAGCCGGACACCGCCGAAGCGCGCGCCGTCGTCGATGCACCGGCGCTGGCGCCCAACGCCACGCGCAAGCCGAACCTGATCTCGGTCGAGGCCGCCAAGTCGATGGATCTGGCGCGCATGACCGACCTGTTCAAGGCGCATCTCAACCCCGGCCAGCTGCATTTCATGAAGCTGCTCGGCTTCCACAAGGTGAAGATCGAGCGCGCCGAGGGCATGTATTACATCGACCAGAACGGCCGGAAGATCCTCGACTTCTTCGGCGGCTTCGGGTCGCTCGCCTTCGGCCACAACCACCCGCGCATTCTCGACGCCCGCAGAAAATTCCAGGAAGAGCGCCGGCACGAGATCGCGATCGCCTTCATGTCGCAATACGCAGCCGCGCTCGCCTACAACATCGCGCAGTGTTCGCCGGGCGACCTCGACATGGTCTTCCTCGGCTCGTCCGGTTCGGAGGCGATGGAAGCGGCGATCAAGGTGGCGGAACGCGCCGCCGGTCCGAAGCGGCCCAAAATCGTCTATGCGGAGAATTCTTTTCACGGCAAGACCAAGGGCGTGCTGTCGATCACCGACGGAGCGCTCTATCGCGGCGAGTTCAAGCTCGTCGACAACACGGTGCGGGTGCCGTTCGGCGACATCGAGGCGATCGAGAACGCGTTCCGGTCGGATCCCGAGATCGGCGTCATCGTGCTCGAAACCATCCAGGGCGGTGGCGGCATCGTGCAGGCGGCGCCCGAGTTCTGGACCAGGTTGCGCCAGCTCTGCGACCAGTACGGCGTGCTCTGGGTCGCCGACGAGGTGCAGTGCGGCCTCGGCCGGACCGGCCGCTTCTATGCGTTCGAGCACTATGGCGTCATCCCCGACGTCACGGCGCTCGCCAAGTCGCTCGGCGGCGGCAAGACGGCGATGGGCGCGATGATCGCGCGCCGCGAAATCTATATGAAGGCCTACGGCACGCCGAAATCGGCGATGATCCATGCCGCCGCGACCTTCGGCGGCATCGGCGAGGCATGCGTCACCTCGATCGAGGCGCTCAACATCCTCTATGACGAGGGGCTGATCGACAACGCGGCCGACGTCGGCGACTACCTGCTCGACAGGCTGAACGCGCTGAAGGCGAAGTATCCCAAGATCATCAAGGACGTGCGCGGGCGCGGCCTGATGATCGGGCTGGAGTTCCACGATTTCTCGCAGACCCTGCCGATGGTGCTGCGGCCGGTCGTCTCGATGCTCGACGACAAGCTGAAGGGCTCGCTGTCGGGCTTCGTAGGCGCGCTGCTCTTGCGCGACTATGACTGCCTGGTGGCGTTCACCGAATACAACCGCAACGTCATCCGCCTCGAGCCGCCGCTGATCTGCGGACGCGAGCATGTCGACCGCTTCGTGGATGCGCTCGACAGCCTGCTCGGCCGCGGCATCGTCGCGATCGTCAAGGATTTCGTCAAAAGCCAGGTCAGCTAGGCGCGCGGCACGCGAGACGAAGGGGGACGTGATGGCGGTATCGGAAGCCACCATGCTGGATCGCGCATTGGGGACGGGAGTGGGCGCCGGCGTCGTGCGCACGCTCACCCGCCGCACTCTGCTTGACCGCGCCGCGGCCGTGTTCATGATGCTGAGCATCGTGGCGGTGACGGCCTATGGCTGGCTGAAGCCCGACTACAACTGGGACATGGTCGCCTACATCGCGACGGCGCTCGAAGACCGCTCCGCCGATCCGGTCGAACTGCACCGCCGGACGTGGGAACTGGTCGACGCGGGCGTCTCCGAAGTTCAGGACTACCACCTGAAATACGGCAATCCCTACAACCGGCACCAGTGGGAGAACCCCGCCGATTTCCAGTCGCAACTCTCGATGTATCGCGTCAAGGTCGGCTATGTCGGCCTGTTGCGGCTGCTCGAACCGGCAGTCGGTCCGGTCACCGCATCGACCCTGCTCAGCGTCCTCCCGTCGATGGGCTTCGGCCTGCTCTGCCTCTGGTGGTTGTGGCGGGAGGGGGCGATTCAGGGCGCGGTCGTCGTCATGCCGATGCTGCTGCTTGCGGACTATTCGCGCATGACCTCGGCGGCGACGCCGGACATTCTGCTCGCGCTGGTGTCGCTTGCGGCCATCTACAGCCTGATGCGCGGGCGCGATGCGCTCGGCTGCGTGCTGCTGTTCGTCTCGGTCTTCGTCCGTCCGGACAGCATCATCCTGGTGTTCGCCGTGCTCATCGCCGCCGTGCTGTTCGGCTGGCGCAAGACGCCTTTCGTCGTGACGTTCGTCGCCTCCCTCATCGCCGGTGCGGCGATCTCGAAGTTCGGCGGTCACCCGGGCTGGTGGGCGCATTTCTACTTTTCCTGCGTCCAGATCCAGAACTCGATGGCGGGCTTTCAGCCGGATTTCTCGATGGTTGCCTTCGCCAAGGGCTATGCGCGCGGCGC
>JAUYMV010000151.1 GCA_030698645.1 Mesorhizobium sp. | reverse complement strand
GCCTCGTCGGCCGCTGCCACCTGGGTCCCCAGGAAAATGCCCCCCACGATCACTGCCGACGTCGACAGGCTTACCCAAAACTTCGATTCAAACATGTGTTCCTCCCACCGATAAGATCGGCACTTTTCGAGTAATCCGAATGCGCGAGAACGCGACACGACGCTCCTTAGCATCTCCTACCATGTGGGACAATCCCTCGACGGACGGCATCGATCGTCTCTGGTCACCTATTCGGTCCAGTTCGGGCACATAAGTGGCTATCTTGGCTAGACGGTTGAGCAATGAGGGCATATACGAAGCCTCCGATAGAGGATACGCCGCCAAAATCGATCCGCTGACGGACGATGTGCATGAATATATGTCTCATAATACGAGACAATCTGGTGAACAAATAAATCTCTGTCACTGGCGAACGCGCCCCAAGAACGAGGAGGTTTCAGTCATGGCGGAAACGATGAAGGTCTATGAGGCGCTCGCGGGCGCGCTGGCGCAAGCTCAGATCGGTGCGCTTTTCGGCGTCGCGGGCGACGCGAACGTCTACATGATCGACAGTTTCGTACGGGCGCAGGGGGGCGAATTCGTCGCGGCCGCCAACGAGAATGGAGCGGCGCTGATGGCGCTCGGCTACGCGTCCGTATCCGGCAAGGTCGGTTTTGCCACCGTCACGCACGGACCCGCGGTGACCAATACGCTGACCGCGCTCATCGAGGGCGTCAAGGCGGCTACGCCGATGGTCCTGATCTGTGGTGACACCGCCTATGGCGATCGGCAGAATCTGCAGAACGTTGCCCAGCGTGAACTCATCGTCGCGACCGGCGCCGGTTTCGAGCAGTTGAACAAGCCCGAATCCGCGGTTGACGACCTGGCGCGCGCGATCCGCCGCGCGAAGGCGGAGCGAAGGCCGGTCGTTTTCAACGTCCCGGCTGATCTCATGTGGCGAATCACAGACGCGGACCAGCCGCCGATGCTGGTGTCGGTGGCCGGGCCGGTCGTGGTGCCAAACGCCGACGAACTGGAGAAGGCCGTCGGTATCGTCGCGACGGCGAGGCGTCCGATCATTCTGGCTGGACGGGGCGCTATCGACGATGAATCGCGCGCCGCGCTGCTCAGGCTGGCGGACCGGATCGAGGCGCCGGTCGCCACCACGCTGCGCGCCAAGAACCTGTTCCGTGGCGTCGATTTCAATCTCGGCATCATGGGCACATTGAGCACGCCGAAAGCGGTGGACGCCATCATGGCGAGTGACTGCATCCTCGCTTTCGGGGCGGACCTGAACTTCCACACGACTTCCCACGGCGGCTTCGTCAACGGCAAGCGCGTCGTGCAGGTCGCCGCCGAGGCGGCCGGCATCGCAAGGGGCCATGCGCCGGACGTCGGATTGGTCGGGAGCGTCGCGGAAACGGTGGAGGGAGTCATCCGCTGGCTGGACGAGGCTGAAATCGCGCCGTCCGGATTTCGCGGGGAACTCGCCGCCACCGGGCTGGCAACCTATCCGCCAGCAAAGCCGGCGTCAGGCGAAGGCGGCTCCCTCGACTACGTGGACATCCTCGCCCGGCTCGATGCGATGCTACCACCCGACAGGGTGCTCGTGACCGATGCGGGCCGCCACATGATCAGGGCCATGCAGTATCTCGACGTCGAATCTCCGAGGCTCTACGTCCAGACAGCCAGCTTCGGTTCGATAGGGCTCGGCCTGCCCCAGGCGATCGGCGCCGCGGCGGCCGAGCCCGGCCGGCCGGTGGTGCTGACGATCGGGGACGGCGGGTTCATGCTTGGGGGGCTGACCGAGTTCAACACCGCAGTCCGCCATGGCATGGATCTGATCGTGATCCTGTGCAACGACAATTGCTATGGGGCCGAATACGCTCAACTGCGCGACAAGCAGATGGATGCGTCGATCAGTCTC
>JAUYMV010000421.1 GCA_030698645.1 Mesorhizobium sp. | reverse complement strand
GCCGCGCCGCGATAGATGTCGTTGAAGGCCAGCATGTCGGACGACATGCTGGTCGACTTGAAGGAGGGCAGTCCGACCCAGACCAGCGGCACGCCGCGCTCGCGCACCGCCTTGGCGAGCGCTGTGACCCGCGCCTGGTATTCGCGGGTCCAGTTCTCCGAGCGCTTCGGCTCGCGGGCGCCCGCGACGCGCATCTCCTGGCGATCATTCGTGCCGATCATGACGACGACCGCCGCCGGCTTCTCGGTCTCCATCAAGGCGACGATTTCGGTCGGCCAGTTGTAGAAATCGTCGCGCACGAAGCCGGACGATCCGTTGGTCCTGTCGACCACCCGGACATCGGCCTTGGCGGCGTAGACCGTCGCCAGAGCCTCGGCGAGGCCGTTGCCGTTGAAGTCGCCGACCACCAGCAATGCCTTGGCGGTCAGGGCTTTCTCCACGGCGACGACCTCGGGCTCGCGCGGCGCGACGGCGGCCTTGTTGGATGCCTTGGTCCGGTTCGTGCGTTTGACGGCGGGCTTCTCCGTGTCGGGCTTCGCCTTGCGAATGCCGCCGCCGAACAGGAACTCGAACACGTTGCGCGGCCGGTTCGGCGCCTCCTGCGCCGCCACGTAGGGCGCCAGGACCAGTTGCGCGGCCACCAGCACGAGCAGTGCCAGGCTCAGCCGCGACAGGGCCCGAACGCGCCGGCCCGCCTGTTTCCGCCCTGGCAGCAAACTCTTCTCCTATCTGCTTCGCAGCGACGTCAGGACTTCCTTGCTCGGATGTCCGTCCGCCTGCATTCCGGCGCGCGACTGGAACGCCATGATGGCGGTGCGCGATCCTTCGCCGATCTTGCCGTCCACCTTGCCGTCATAGAAGCCCTGCGCCAAGAGCCGTTTCTGCAGTTCGAGCTTTTCGTCGAAGGACAGTTTCGTGAACGGCCGGCTCCAGTCGTTCACGAGTCCGCCATAGCCGGCGATTTCGTCGGCGAGAAGGCCGACGGCAAGCGCATATTTGTCGGCGTTGTTGTAGGCCTTGAGGACGAAGAAGTTCTTCGTCATCAGGAATGCCGGACCGGAACGGCCGTCCGGCGCCTTCAGTTCGGCACTCTCGCCAGGGCGCGGAAACGCCTTGCCGTTGGCGCGCGTCACGCCGATCTCCTGCCAATTCGAGATCGCCATCTTGCCGCCGGGAAGCTTGCCCTTGGCCGGCAGGGCGACTTCGAAACCCCAGGTCTTGCCGGTCTGCCAGCCATTCTTGGCGAGCAGGTTCGCCGCCGTCGCCAGCGCGTCCGGAATCGAGTTCCAGATGTCGCGCTTGCCATTGCCGTCGAAGTCGACCGCGTAGGCGATGTAGCTCGTCGGGATGAACTGGGTGTGCCCCATGGCGCCGGCCCAGGAGCCGGTCAGGTGACTCTCGTCTATGTCGCCCCGCTGCAGGATCTTGAGCGCGGCAATGAGCTGCGTGTTGGCGAATTTGGCGCGCCGCTTGTCGGCATAGCCGAGCGTCGCCAGCGAACGCACCACATTGCGCATCACCTTGTCGTTCTTGAGAATTTCGCCGTAGTTCGATTCCATCGACCAGATGGCGAGCAGGATGTGCCGGTCGACGCCGAAGCGGGCCTCGATCTTGTCGAGCCACGGCTTCCACTTCTTCGCCATCTGGCGGCCGACGGAAACCGACTGCTCGTGCACGCGGTTGTCGAAATAATCCCAGACCGGCGCCTTGAATTCGGGCTGGAAGCGCGCCTTTTCGAGCACTTCGGGGTCGGGAGCATCGACGCCGCGGAAGGCGCGATCGAATGTGGCGCCGTTGATTCCGGAACTGGCGGCGACGCCGCGGAAATCGGCGACCCAGCGCTTGAATCCCGCATCGGCAAGCGCCGGCACCGACGACAAGACGAGAGCGAGAGACAGCGCGGCTGCACCGCCTGTGATCCGGTTTATCCTGTTTTGAATGATCATGATCGACTCCTTCGTCATTCCCGAAAGATCATTCATCGCCGAATGCGGTTATCAATCCGTTTACCATAGAGGCGGCGCGACCGCCAAAGGTCAAGTTGCCCGCGCGGCGCGGCGCGCTCCGCCCGCTTCATTCAGTATTTTTCAATTCGGGCATGAAAGTGTCGCCGACACAGGATAAAGTGGTGCCGAAGGAGACGGTCGGATGAAGAAAGTGCGCAAGGCGGTGTTTCCGGTCGCGGGTCTGGGAACGCGGTTCCTTCCAGCGACCAAGGCGATCCCCAAGGAAATGCTGACGGTCGTCGACAAGCCGGTGATCCAGTATGTCGTCGATGAGGCGCGCGAGGCCGGCATCGAGCATTTTATCTTCGTCACCGGGCGCAACAAGGCGGTGATCGAGGACCATTTCGACGTCCAGTTCGAGCTCTACAACACGCTGGCGCAGCGCGGCAAGAACAGCGAGCTCGCGCGACTGCAGCAGATGCAGCCCGGCCCGGGCCAGACCAGCTTCACACGCCAGCAGGTGCCGCTCGGTCTCGGCCATGCCGTCTGGTGCGCGCGCGAACTGGTTGGCGACGAACCCTTCGCGCTGCTGCTGCCCGACATGATCATGCAGTCCGAACGGAGCTGTATGAAGGGCATGGTGGAGTTGCACGCCGCCACGGGCTCCAACATCATCGGCGTGCAGGAATGTGATCCGGCCGACGCCCACAAATATGGCATCGTCGGGCGCGGCGCGGCGGTCCATACCGGCTTCGAGATCACCGGCATGGTGGAGAAGCCGAAGGCCGGAACCGCGCCGTCCAATCTCTACATCAACGGCCGCTACATCCTGCAGCCGGAGATCTTCGCCATTCTCGAGCACCAGGAGCGCGGCGCCGGCAACGAGATCCAGTTGACCGACGCCATGCTGAAGCTGCAGCGGGAGCAGGCGTTTCACGGCTTCCACTACCGGGGCGAGACCTATGATTGCGGCTCGCCGGAAGGCTTCATCGAGGCCAATATCGCCTTCGGCCTCGCCCGTGCAGATGTCGGTACGCATGTCGCGGCAGTGATCGAAAAGCTGCGCTTGCGGGCAAGTTCAGCCGCGGCCTGACCCGGCCGATGTCCCTCAACGCTGCAGCTTGAGGCCGAGATAGACGCTGTTCGTCGTCGTGTCGCGGTTCGGCAGGCTGCTGGTGAGTTGTTCGTAGCGGTAGCGTCCGGTCAGGCCGGCATAGCGGTTCAGCCACCAGGTGAGCCCGGCTTCCGCGTTGAAAGTCAGATCATTGTCCGACGATCCGGCATAGTCGCGAAACGCGGCGCCGACCGACGTGTTCAGCGTCAGGTTGGCGCGGATCTCGCGCGCCAGGGTAAGATTGCCCGAATAGAGCAGCGAGCCGCTTTCGCCGGCGGTCGTGCTGCCCTCCACCGTCGTCGAGGCGTTCAGGCCGACCGTCGTGCCGCGCTCCGGCGACCAGTTCAGCTCGGCATTTGCCGACAGGCCCGAGATGTCGTTCAGCAGGGCGTCGTCGAAGCTCTCGTTGATCCAGCCGGCGGACAATTCGCCCTGCAGCTTTTCGCCCAGCGAGAGCTCGGTGCCGATCCGCGCGGCCAGTCGGTCCGCGGAGCGTGCGTAGCCGTTGCTGTCGATCTTCACGTCATAGACGCGCCGGCCGAGTTCGATCTCGGCAAAGGGCGTGATCGCGGGCGAGATTTCGTAGCCGGCGCGCAGCGTGCCGGTGAACAGCGTCGCATTGCGTTCGCGTTGCGACAGAACGCCGCCGCCGCCGAGCTCTGCATCGCCATAGGCGATCCGCTCGACGTCGCCGGTCACCGCGAAGCGGAACTTGCCGACATCCTTCTCGATGCCGAGGCTGCCGGTCAGCGTCTGGCTCAGTGGCCGCGAAACCGTGACGGGAAGCACGACCGGCGAATCGGCCGATTCGCGTTTCAGCGCGTAGCCGAGCCTGGCGGTGCCGCGCAGGTCCTCCTTGATGTCGAGGTTGAACGTCGCGTCGATCCCGGCGGACGGATCGTTGACCTCTTCGCCGGAGATCGTCCGCCGGTAGGTGCCGAAGGCGTTGATGATGGCGGAGTGGCGCGACCAGTCGGAGACGGCGTTGAGCCGCAGCGTCGTTTCGGACAGGAAGGCGGCTTTCGGCGTGGTGCTGTAGTTGGCGTTCGATGTCCAGGTGACGCCGGTCTCCA
Organism: Mesorhizobium sp.; assembly: GCA_030698645.1. GTDB lineage: Bacteria > Pseudomonadota > Alphaproteobacteria > Rhizobiales > Rhizobiaceae > Mesorhizobium_A. The sequence goes on along the minus strand of JAUYMV010000421.1, from coordinate 3,153 downwards.
GCGTCGGCAGGACATTGAACGTGCCGAGCCGAAGGCCGATCGGCGCGTAGGGATTTTCCTCGGCCTTGGTGTCGAGCCCCTCGATCGCTTCGGTACGCGCATTGTCCGTCTCGATGCGCTTGTTGCGCTCTTCGTCGTCGGAATCGACGCTCGCCTGGCGGACGGTTCCTGTGGTCTGGTCCTCCTCATCGACGACGGCCGGCTTGGCCGCGCTCCTGGCGTTGGCGGCCTTCTCCTCGGCGGCGCGGCGCGCCTTGCCGGGCGCTGCGCGGGCGGCGTCGGCGGGTGCCGATTCGCTGAACGTGTCGTCTTCGGTCCGGGCGGCGGGGAACAGCGTGCCCGTTTCCTCCGGCGTCTCGGCGTCCTCGTCTGGAACCGCGCCCTGGCTGATCGGAACATAGCCGGCCCTGGCGGCCTCAGCGGCCTGCGCCCTGGCCTCGGCCGAAATCGGTGGATCGAGCGGCGAACGTCGCCCCACGAGCTTCGGGCGGTTGAGCAGGTCGCGGTTGACCACGTCCTCGGCGACTTCGCCGCGCAAGCCCTGCTGGGCGAGCGCCGGCCATGCCACGAGCCAGGCCGCCCCGCCTGCGGCGAGGAGAATTGCGCGTGCCTGCCTTCTCCTGGCGGCGTTGGAATGGACCGAGCCTATGAGCGACATCGCTACCTGACACACGGGAGACGCGGGCTGCGTATACTTACCGAACCGTAAACACCGATGGTTAACGGACGGTTGAGGCGTGGCGCCGGCGGCAATCAGTATTGGACAGGAAACGCCTGAATCTGTAATCGCTCTTCCATGCATGCGAGCCTGAAGCGGAAATCGGCGGACAGACGCGCCGCCATCGAGTCGGCGGCGCGGACGGTCGCGACGGAGCAGGCGGGCATCGCCGCCCTTGCGGCGGCGCTCGACAATGGCCTCGCCGATCCCTTCGCCGACGCGGTCGACCGCATTTCGGCGATCGCCGGGCGGGTCATCGTCACCGGCGTCGGCAAGAGCGGACATATCGGCGCCAAGATCGCCGCCACGCTCGCCTCGACCGGCACGCCGGCCTTCTTCGTGCATCCGTCGGAGGCCAATCACGGCGATCTCGGCATGATCGCGGCCGATGACGCGGTCATCGCGATCTCCTGGTCGGGCGAGAGCCAGGAGCTGAAGGGCATCATCGCCTATTCGAACCGCTTCAAGATACCGCTCGTCGCCATCACGGCCGGCGAAACCTCGGCGCTGGCGCGCGCCGCCGATGTCGTGCTGGCGCTGCCGCGCGCGCCCGAAGCCTGTCCGCACGGCCTGGCGCCGACGACCTCGACGCTGCTGCAATTGGTGATCGGCGACGCGCTCGCGGTGGCGCTGCTTGAGGCCCGCGGCTTCACGCCGGACCATTTCCGCGCGTTTCATCCCGGCGGCCAACTCGGCGCCAGCCTGACGCCGGTCGGCGAACTGATGCACAGCGGCGACCAGATGCCGCTCGCGCTGATCGGCACGAAGATGCCGGTCGCGGTCAAGACCCTGTCAAAGAAGCGGTTCGGATGCGTCTGCGTCGTCGACGAGGCGGGGCGGCTGGCCGGCATCGTCACGGACGGCGACCTTGCCCGCAACCTCGACAGGAACCTCGTCGAAACCAATGTCGAGGACATCATGACGCCGCGGCCGAAGACGGTGCCGCCGCAGACACTGGCGGGCGCCGCCATCGCGCTGCTCTACGATCACAACATCAGCGCGATCATCGTCGTCGAGGACGATCGCCCGGTGGGGATCGTGCATTTCCACGACCTGCTCAGGATCGGCGCGGCTTAGAGCCGTCGATCCCAATACCTCAGATCACCTCGACCACGAGGTCGCCCCCGCCGGCCGAAACCACGCGTACCCGCGTGCCGGGCGCGGCGTCCGGCCCCTTGACGCGCCAGAGCGTGTCGTCGATGCGGATGCGACCGAAGCCCTCGTGGATCGGCTCCTCCAGCAACGCGGTGCGGCCGACGAGCTGGGCGTCGCGGCGGTTGAGCAACGGCTCGTCGGTCGCCTCCTCACGCGATCTGGTGATGCGGTGGCCTAAAAAGGCGGCGGCAAGAGCCAGCGCCAGGAAGACGATGACCTGGACCTCCCAGCCCCACCAAGCCATATCCCAGAGGAACAGCGTTATCGCGCCCGTGACGATCGCCGCGAGACCGATCCACAGCAGGAACACCCCGGGCACGAGGATCTCGAGAGCCAGCAGGACGAAGCCGAGAACCATCCAGTTCCACGGCCCGAGTTCGGCGAAGACGCGTTCCAGCATGGTTTCACTCCCCTGAGCGAAGGCTCATATCGATGCGCGGATCAGCTCTCGTCCGGTCCGGTGCGCGGCGGGCGCGCTGTGCTGCGCTGGGAGCCAGCGGTGCCCTCGGTGCGGAAGACTTCCTTGGCGATCTCGCCGATGCCGCCGAGCGAGCCGATCAGCGATGACGCCTCGAAGGGCATCAGCACGATCTTGCTGTTGTGCGACGTGCCGATCTTGGCCATCGCCTCGGTGTATTTCAGCGCGACGAAGTAGTTCAGCGCCTGCACGTCGCCCTTGGAAATCGCCTCGGAGACGACCTGCGTGGCGCGCGCCTCGGCCTCGGCGGAGCGCTCGCGCGCCTCGGCGTCGCGGAAGGCGGCTTCCTTGCGGCCCTCGGCCTCGAGGATTTGGCTCTGCTTTAAACCTTCGGACTCGAGGATCTGGGCGCGCTTGTTGCGCTCGGCCATCATCTGCCGGCCCATCGATTCGACGAGGTTGGCGGGCGGGTTGATGTCCTTGATCTCGACGCGGGTCACCTTGATTCCCCACGGATGCGCCGCCTCGTCGACGACGCGCAGCAGGCGCTCGTTGATCGCGTCGCGGTTGGAGAGCAGCTCGTCGAGGTCCATCGAGCCCATCACGGTGCGGATGTTGGTCATGGTCAGGTTGAGGATGGCGTTCTGCAGGCCGGAGACCTGGTAGGCGGCCTGCGGCGCGTTCAACACCTGGTAGAAGGCGACGCCGTCGACCGCGACGATGGCGTTGTCCTTGGTGATGATCTCCTGGGTCGGGACGTCGAGGACCTGTTCCATCATGTTCATCTTGGCGCCGACGCGGTCGATGAAAGGGATGATGATGTTGAGGCCGGGCGACAATGTGCGCGTGTAGCGGCCGAAAC
>JAUYMV010000407.1 GCA_030698645.1 Mesorhizobium sp. | reverse complement strand
GCTTCAGATGCTCGGCCGCCTCCTCCGCCGTGCGGGCGACGGTCGCCCGGCCGCCCTCGGCGCAGACGGTCAGCGCGATCGCCTCGGCCTCGATGCCGTTCTTCGACAGCACCACCACGCGGACGCCGTCGAGCGGACGGGCCGGCTCGGTGGGGGCGCCGGCCTTCTCAGGGGCGGCGAGATCGACGGTGAACACCGAGCCCTTGCCCTTGCTGCTCTCCACGGAGATGGTGCCGCCCATCGCCTCGGTGATGCGCTTGGAGATGGCGAGGCCGAGCCCGGCGCCGCCATGCTTGCGCGTCGAGGTGCCGTCGGCCTGCTCGAATTCCTGGAAGATGCGCGCGCGATCGCCGGGCGCCAGGCCCGGCCCGGTGTCGGAGACAAGGAAGCGGACGCGCCGCTCGGGCCCGGCGCCCTCCATGCGCACGGAGACCAGCACGCCACCGTCGTCGGTGAATTTTATGGCATTGCCGATCAGGTTGAGCAGCACCTGGCGCAGCCGGCCGGGATCGGCGGTGATCAGCCCCGGAACGTCGGGCGCGACATGGCAGCCGAGCCCGATGCCCTTGCCATAGGCGCGGGCGGCGAGCAGTTCGACGACGTTCTCGACCAGTTCGCGCGCCGAGACCGGCTGCGGCTCCAACTCGAAGCGCCCGGCCTCGATCTTCGAGAAGTCAAGCAGGTCCTCGATCAGCGCAAGCAGCGCCGCCGACGAGGTCGACACGGCGCCGACATAGGTCTGCTGCTCGGGCGACAGATCGGTGTCGGCGAGCAGCTTGGCCATGCCCATGATGCCGTTCATCGGCGTGCGGATCTCGTGGCTGACGGTGGCGAGGAAGCGCGATTTGGCCTGGCTGGCGTGCTCGGCCCGTTCGCGCGCCGCGATCGACGCCTTTTCGGCGCGCTTGCGCGCCGTGATGTCGCGCGCGATCGCCCGATGCGACACCGCGTCGCTCGTCTTGTCGCGCACCGAGAGCTCTATCCAGGAATACCAGCGCGTGCCGGAGAGCGTATGGATGGCGACGTCGGTCGAGCTCAGGCATTCGCCGTCGGCGAAGGCCGCGTCGGGCACGATGCCGACCTCGATGCCGAGCTCGGCGAGCGTCTTGCCCGACAGCTGTTCGGCGTCGGTTTCCAGCAGGTCGGCGAGCACGCTGTTGGCGTAGACGATGCGGCCGTCGCGATCGCGGTGCACGACGAGGTCGCCCAGCGCGTCGATGAGGCCGCGGAAGCGCTCCTCGCTCTCCTGCAGCTCCCACATCCGGTCGGCGAGGTTTTCGAACTGCTCGCGGTTCTTGGCGTCGTCGATGACCTCGTTCACCGCGAGCTCGGCCAGGTCGCGCTGCGTCGAACGGGCGACGATCAGGCTGGCGACGCCGACGCCGATCAGCGCGAAGCCGATGAAGTCCGGCGCGCCGAACAGCTTGGCGAGCAGGCCGCAGACGATCGCCACGATGGCGAGCACGATCAGCGCCGCCTGCGGCATCTCGCGAGTCAGCGCGCCTCCTTCCGGATGCGTGCGGCGCAGAAACGCCGGTAGGGGATTTCGAAGTCGACTGTCCACCGCCATGGCCCGACATTAGGAGACGAGCCGTGAGAAAACCTTTCGAGGGAACGTTAAACCTTTAACGAACGGCGGAAATGCAGCGGGTGCAGGCGCTTCGGGCCTAGCTGGCCCCCGCCATGTCGACCACGACGCGGCCCCGTATACGCCCTTCGACGATGGCGTGCGCGGCGTCGACGATGCCGTCGAAGCCGATCGTTTCGGAGAGCGCGGCAAGCTTGGCGTGGTCGAGGTCGCGGGCGATCCGGCTCCACGCCTCGACCCGCAGCGCGCGCGGCGCCATCACCGAGTCGATGCCGAGCAGCGACACGCCGCGCAGGATGAAGGGGGCGACGCTGCCCGGCAGGTCCATGCCACCGGCGAGGCCGCAGGCCGCCACCGCGCCGCCATAGGAGGTCATCGACAGCACGTTGGCGAGCGTGTGGCTGCCGACCGCGTCGACGCCGCCGGCCCAGCGCTCCTTGGCGAGCGGCTTGGCCGGGCCCGACAGCTCGTCGCGCGAGATGATCTCGGCGGCGCCCAGATCCTTCAGATAGCCGGCTTCGCCCATCCGGCCGGTCGAGGCTACCACATGGTAGCCGAGCTTCGACAGGATCGCGATGGCAACCGAGCCGACGCCGCCAGCCGCGCCCGTCACCACGACGGGCCCTCGTTCGGGCGTGATGCCGTGCCGCTCCAGCGCCATAACGCAGAGCATGGCGGTGTAGCCCGCCGTGCCGACCGCCATGGCGTCATGCGGCGTCATGCCGTCGGGCAGCCGCACCAGCCAGTCGCCCTTGACCCGGGCGCGGCCGGCATAGGCGCCGTGGTGCGATTCGCCGGTGCCCCAGCCGTTGAGGATGACCTTGTCGCCGGCGCGCCAGTCGGGATGCGAGGAAGAAATGACGGTGCCGGAGAAATCGATGCCGGGGATGAGCGGAAAACGGCGGATGACAGGCGCCTTGCCGGTGAT
>JAUYMV010000372.1 GCA_030698645.1 Mesorhizobium sp. | reverse complement strand
CGTGAACGGATTGGGCTCCTCCTTCGCATCTTGCGGGCTCGGGACCGGCAACGCGGTGACCGTCTCCTGGAGCTTGACCGGCTTCTTCATCAGCAGCCGCCGAGATCGATGCGCGCTTGCGGGTCGAGCACCAGACCCGGCTCCTCGAGCTTCCGGCGCAGGCATTCGATCTGACCGCGCGAAAGCAGGAATTTCGTATCCGGCTCCTCGACGGGTACAGCCGGACCGGGCAGCGCCTGCACGATGCTCCGGCTGCGTTCGCAGCGCGTCAGGTCAACCGCGACGGCGCCACCGCCGCTGCCCGCCGCCTCACCGTATTTCTCGAGAAAGCAGGTCGCCAGATCGGAATTGGTGACCACCGAGCGGGCGCAGATCGGGCAGGTCTCGGCGCCGGCCGGCGGCGATGCCAGCGCGACGGCGGCCAGCATGGCAGCGCGCAGCAGGGATTTTCCAATCCGGTTCATCTCAAGCCTCTTTCGCATCCGGGTGAAGCTGAGGAAACGGCATCGACCCCGCCTGACATTCCATGCCGCGGACGGCCGGCGCAAGTGCCATCCATCACTCGGCCCTCGGCGCGGTCTCGACCGGGAAGATCATCACCGCGCCCTTCGAGCCGCGCTTGTCCTCGAAGCGCTTAACATCGCGCGTCGCCGGCGCCTTGGCGATGTCGCTGAGCAGGCCGGCAAAGCCGTCCGGAGCGCCCGCGCCGCGCGTCATCTCGCGCACGCCGCGCTGCGCCAGATAGCCGAGATCGAGCGTCGGGGTCTGGGGCGCCGCCTCCGTCAGGACCGCCATGAGCTGTTCGCGGCCGAAGCTGCCTTTATTCACGGTGAACAGGCCGGTCTCCTCGAGTTCGTCGCGCTCGTGCAGCCGGATCGGCTCGGCGGCAGAGGTGATCATGTAGTCGCTGCCTATATAGATGATGTTCAGGTCGACCGGCCTGCGCGAGTTGTTCGACGCCTTGACGTAGATGCTGTCGCCCGGGTGCAGGAAGGGCACGGCGCCGGCCTCGATGGGCTCGAACTCCGCCGATCCCTCGCGCTGGATCAGGAAGCTGACGCTCACGTCGCGGCTTCGGAAGTCCGACGCGCCGGCAAGGCGTGACAGGTTGATGGCGCGCGAGATCAGCACGAGGTTGTCGCCAAGCGCGGCGCGCAGCCTCGCTGCGTCGTCCGTGCGGATCGCGATCGCCGGCGGCCGCTTGCCCGGCTCGAGCGTGATCTCGCCCGACGCCGGCAGGAGCCAGAGGACCGGTTCCGTCGGCGCATCCGCCGGCGCGCCGGCGACGTCGGCCTCCCGCATCACCGCGAAGCGGATGTCGGCGCGCTCCTCCGGAGCGACGATCTTCAGCTTCAGAGGGACGGACTTGTCGGCGGCGAGCGCATCGAGGGCGGCGTCGACCATCGCCATCTCGGCTTCCATGCCGGGCGACGCCGGGGGACGGGCGACGATCAGCTCGAAGTTCATCTCCAGTTCGGCGACGCGGGCAAACGCCCCCTCGGGAATCTGGTCGACGCGGACCGCCGCCCGGCCGCCATAGGCGGCTGGCAGCAACTGGCTGGTCAGATTGCCAGACGACCGCACGTCGAGATAGCCGACGGCCTCCGACGTCTCCGAAAGCGGCGAAGGCAGGATGGCGAGCTTGGTGCCCGGCGCGACACGATGCAGCAGCCCGGCCGGCAGCGTCACAACGCCGTCCTTGACGGCGATCTTCCACTGCATGACGGCATCGCCCGGTTCGCTGCCGAACACCGGCGCGTCTAGATCGCCCTCGAACAGCGGCGTCGGCTTGGTCCGATTCAGCCCGGAGTAGTGCTGCAGGATGCCCTGGCTGAGCTGGCGGTAGGTGGCGTTCGGATTCTCCGCCAGCTTGGAGAAGATCGAATAGGTGAAGAGGCCGTACTTCCTGGCGTCGGGCGCTTCTTCCGGAAGATACAGCTCCGGCGTGGTCTCGACGGTCTGGGCGGCGAAGAAGGCGACCATGCCGCCCTTATCCCCGGCGGCGTCCGCGTCGTCGTCGGTCAGTCCGAGCGAATTCTCTCGATCGTCGCCGCCGTGCGTCGCCTCGCCGGCGGCTTCGGCCAGGATCTCGGGCGTGAAGCCGAGCGATTCCGGCGAGATCTTGCGGTCGACCTCGCCATTGCCGAAGCCGGCGGCCCGTGTCGCGGTACCCGAATGACAGGCGTCGAAGACCACCCAGACGAAGGCGCCCCTGTTGCGGATGGCGTCGAGCGCGGCGCCGATTTCGTCGTCCGTGATGACGTTCGACAGGCGCTTCGTCGCCGGGTCCATCGGCCCGGTATCCTGCGCCAGGAAGATCTCGTCCTTGCCGTCGATCTCGGTGCGCGGATCGAGCGCCGGCTGCTGCGAGCCATGTCCCGAGAACTGGATGTAGATGAAATCACCCTGCTCGGCTCTCGCCGCGAGGTCGCCAAGCGCGGCAAGGATGGCGTAGCGGGTCGGAACTATCGCGCCCTCGACGCCGCTGGCCAGCAGCGTGATGTTCTCCATGGCAAAGGGCGCCGCCCCGTTCGCCACGAGAAAATCGCGCACCAGGATGGCGTCGTTCTTCGGGCCTTCCAGCCAGTCGCTTTTCGGCAGCTTCGGATATTCGGTCACGCCGACGACGAGGGCGCGGTTGGTGCGGGACCATCCGTCCGTCGCGCCAAGGCCGATCCCGGCCGCGAGCGCAGCCGCCGCGATGAGCGCCTTGCCGGATGTTCGTCTCATGCGCTGCCGACTCCCAAGCCCTTCGGCGCTGCCCCACGTCATTGGTCGGCCAGGAATTTGTCAGCAATGCGGAAACCTGGACCACCTGACATGGCGGAAGGTGGCCGCATTTGCGGCGCATCGCAAGTCAAGTATGCTGTCTTGGGAAGGGAAGCACGCCGATGCGATGTGCGATGGCGGATGGGGCAAGCCGTAGTGGACGCAGCCGCGGCCTTGGCCGTCGCTTTGCGATCGCCGTCGCTGCGCTCTGCGCCGCGCTCGCCGTCGCGCCGGTGCCGTTTGGCGGCGCGTTTGCCGGTCTTCGTGTCTGCGAGGACGGTAAGGAATGCCCACCCGCCGACGCGCCGTCCGATGCGGCCGCGCCTGTCGAGGGACAGCCGACCAATCCGGTCACGGCCTATTTCGCCGAACTGTCGGAAAAGGCGCCGGGCCTGGTGTCGCCGTTGCTCCAGCCGGCCGAACTCGACGCGGTCGCCTCGCGTTGCGACCGTCAGGCCGCGCCGAAGACCCGCGCCATCCTGATCAGCGCGCAGAAGCCCGGCGAGCCCTTCGCCGAACTCGTCGGACCGGACAACGACGTCGTCCTGATGGCGGCGTCGCTTGCGGCGCGCGGCGCGGCAAGGTCGGACATCACCATCCTGACCGGCGAGGCCGCGCGCAGTCCCGCATTGCGCACGGCGATGCTGGAGACGCTTGCCGCGGTCAATTGCGGTGACCGCGTCTTTCTCTACTTCAGCGGCCATTCCGCGCCGGTGGAAGTCATGCGCGACGTGCTCGTCAGCAGCGAAACGATCAAGGCGCAGAAGGACATCTCGATCGAGGAGGCCGTGCGCCAGTATACCTTCGCGCCGGAAAGGCCGGCGCTGGCCTGGATGATCGATTCAGGGCGCCTCCTCGCGCTGAACAATGACATCGCCAAGCACTACGATCTGATTGCCGCGCAGAGCATCAACGATTTCGTCAGTGCGGTGCGCAACCGTGGCGCGGACGCGGTCGTCATTCTGGACACCAGCCATGCCGGCCGCGTGAGCATCGGCAGGCGGCAGCAGGACTCGGGCGACAGTGTCGTCTGGTCGTCCGACTCGCGCACCGACGCAGACCCGAAGGCCTTCTATGCGCCGGTGAAGCTCCGGCCGGCGCGCGGCGGCTTCGCCGCCTTCTATTCCACCATCGACGAAGAGGCGCACGAACTGAAGTTCGACACGCCCGATGGCGAGACGACCTATGGCCTCTATACGTTTCGCCTCGCAACCGCGATCCAGAACCGGGATACGGTGACGGCGAACAGCCTCGTCGGCAGTCTGGCGCCGTTCACCGACGAACTCCACAAGCGCTATTTCGAGATGCAGAACCATCGCGTCGAGGCGTCCGACGCCGAACTGGTTCTGTTCACCGACGCGACGCTGAAACTGCCGGCCATCGATCCAATCGTCATCACCAAGCCTGCGCCGAAGCGCGGCGTGGCCACGATGGAGCGGCCGGAGGTCGACATCGAGGGCATCGTCAACTGGTCGGCGCCGGCGAAGGCCGTGCTCGTCGACGGGCGCATCGCGGACCTCGGGATGGACGGCACCTTCCGCCACAAGAAACTGCTGAAGAGCGGCATGAACACGGTCGAGATCGTCGCGCTCACGGCCGACGGGCGCACGCATCAGCGGCGGCTCGAATTCCTTTTCGAGGGCGACAAGAAGGCACTGGAGGGCGAGGGCGCGCGCTATGCGGTGATCGTCGCCAACCAGAACTATACGCCGCAGACCGGCTTCGATCCGCTCGAGACGCCGTTCCGCGACGCCGACGCCGTGGCCGCGCTGCTGACGTCGCGCTACGGGTTCCGCACCGAGGCGACGCTTCCCGACGGGCGCAAGATGCCCCTCGTGCTCAAGGACGCGACGCGCCGCGACATCGAGACGGTGCTCTATCAGATCGGCCTCGTCGCCGGCGAGAAGGACACCGTCCTGATCTACTATGCCGGACACGGCATTTACGAGGAGAAGACGACGATCGCCTTCTGGGTCCCGACCGACGCCGAGGCGGGGGTGCCGATCAGCTATCTGTCCGCCTCGACCATCGCCGAGGCGGTCCAGCGCATGCAGGCCAACAACATCCTCGTCATCTCCGATTCCTGCTTTTCCGGCGCCCTGATGCGCGGCGGGGGCGTTGCGTCGGACAAGATCGCCGAGGCCGATCGGGCGAGGGCGCTGCTGCGCCTCACGCAGCGGCGGACGCGCGTCCTGATCTCGTCAGGCAATAACGAGCCGGTCGAGGATCTCGGCGGCGACGGTCATTCGGTCTTTGCCCGCGCGCTGCTGACGGGTCTCGAAAAGATGGAATGGGATGCGTTCTCGGCGCGCGAACTCTTCGACGGCTACATCCTGCCGATGGTGCTCGGGCGCGCCGACCAGGAGCCGCAATACCGGCCCATCGAGCGCTCGGGCCATGAAGGCGGGGATATCGTCTTCGTGCGCGGTTGACGAAACGCGCCGGAATACGTCTTTGATACGGATGCGCCCGCGCCGTCGTCCGGCTATAGCGGGCGGCGGAGGATGGCATGACTTCACGGACCCTCATCGCGCCCTCGGTGCTTTCGGCGGACTTCTCGAAACTCGGTGACGAGGTCGAGACGATCGTGCGCGCGGGTGCCGACTGGATCCATCTCGACGTGATGGACGGCCACTTCGTGCCCAACATCACCTTCGGCCCGCAGGTCATCAAGGCGATCCGCGGCCGTACCGACAAGGTGTTCGACTGCCATCTGATGATAGCGCCGACCGATCAGTACCTCGCCGCCTTCGCGGATGCTGGCTGCGACATCATCACGGTGCACGCCGAGGCAGGACCCCATCTCGACCGATCCCTGCAGGCGATCCGCAATCTCGGCAAGAAGGCCGGCGTCTCGCTCAACCCGTCGACTCCAGAGAACGTCATCGAATACGTGCTCGACCGGCTCGACCTGATCCTGCTGATGACGGTCAATCCCGGTTTCGGCGGCCAGGCCTTCATCCCGTCGGTCGTCGACAAGGTGGCGCGCGTGAAGGCGATGATCGGACGCAGGCCGATCGACATCGAGATCGATGGCGGCGTGACGCCGGAGACGGCGCCGCTGGTCGCGGCCGCCGGCGCCAACGTGCTGGTCGCCGGCTCGGCCGTGTTCAAGGGCGGCACGGAAGCCGCCTACCGCTCCAACATCGCCGCGATCCGCCAAGCGTCCGATGGCGCCATGCCGAAGGCCGCGTAGGGCATGGCAGCCGTCCCGCCCGTCTGCGACTTCGACTGGCCCGCGATCGATGCGACGCTGCCCGGCGTCGACGGCAAGCCGCATCGCCTGTTCGATCTCGCCGGCCCGAACGGCGTCGTCGTCGCCTTCATCTGCAATCATTGCCCCTATGTGAAGGCGGTGATCGCGCGCATCGTGCGCGACGCCGCCGACCTGAAGGCGCACGGCGTCGGCTTCGTGGCGATCAGTTCCAACGATGCGGACGCCTATCCGGACGATTCCTTCGACAACATGAAGCTGTTCGCCGCGGCGCACGGTTTCGGCTTTCCCTATCTCTACGACGAGGACCAGGCGGTCGCGCGCGCCTATGGCGCCGCCTGCACGCCCGATTTCTTCGGCTTCAACCGCGATCTGCAACTGCAGTATCGCGGCCGGCTGGACGCCTCGCGCAAGGAGGCCGGACCGGCGGATCTGCGCCGCGACCTGCACGACGCGATGGTCGAGGTCGCCCGCACCGGCAAGGGCCCGCGCGACCAGATCGCCTCGATCGGCTGCTCGATCAAATGGAAGGACGCCGCGTGACCGGTGCGGTTGTCCCCGCGGGCTGGCCGCAGGCCGTTTTGTTCGATCTCGACGGCACGCTGATCGATTCGGCGCCCGATCTGCACGCCTCGGTCAACCTCCTGCTCGTCCGCCATTCGCTCGGACCGCTGACGCTCGCCGAGGTCATTTCGATGATCGGCAATGGCGTGAAGAAGCTGGTCGAGCGCGCCTTCGCCGCCTGCGGCCGGCCGCTCGACCAGGCGGACCTCGAGCGCGAGCTCCAGGCGATGCTCGGCATCTATGGCGATCACCTGACCGTTCTCACGGTCCTGATGCCGGGCGCCCATGAATCGGTCCAGCGCCTGCACGCCGCGGGCGTGTGGCTCGGCGTCGTGACGAACAAGCCGCAGCGGCCGACCGAGGCGATCCTCGACCATTTCGGTCTGTCGCCCTATCTCGGCGCGGTCGTCGGCGGCGATACCGGCGTGGAGAAGAAGCCCGCGCCGGACATGATCTTCGCCGCGCTCGAACGGCTGGGAATGACGCCCGACCAGGCTGTAATGGTCGGCGACAGTCCGGCCGACGTGGCCAGCGCCCGCGCGGCGGGCGTCGCGGTGATCGCGGTGCGCGGCGGCTACACGACCGTGCCCGTAGACGCTCTCGGCGCCGATCTTATCATCGAGTCGCTCGAGCATCTGACGGCTGCCCTCGACAGACTTTCCAGAACGTCCTGAGCGGCGTCGAAAATCCGGTCGTTCATTCCCATATGATCCAGACAAGCCCGGCGCTTCACAAACCGCGCGAACGGTGCTTGAAGATCGGGCGACGAACACGAAAGGCCGGACGATGACCGGGACGCAGGAACTGACACGCAACCAGGCGCTGGTGTTTTCGAAACTCGAGCAGGCCGACGGCCCGCTCAGCGCCTATGCGCTTCTCGACCTGCTGCGCGACGACGGGTTCCGCGCGCCGCTGCAGGTCTACCGCGCGCTCGACACGCTGATGCGCACCGGCCGCGTGCATCGTCTTGAAAGCCTCAATTCCTTCGTCGCCTGCGCCGGCGACGGACATCACGCCCACGCCCACGGCATGATCGGCTTCGCGATCTGCGAGAAATGCGGCCAGGTCGACGAGTTCGCCGATCCCGTGGTGTCCGAGCGGCTCGAGAAATGGGTCAGCCAGACCGGCTTCAAGGCCAACAAGGCGGTGATCGAATTCCGCGGCGTCTGCGCCAGTTGCGCCGCCGCCTGAGCGGAACGCGTCGCCCGCCATCACGCCTCTTCCCAGGCACGCGAAATCTGACGGCGAGGTCAGGTAGACGCGTCGAAGACGGCGATACCAGCGGCGAGATCCTCGATCGCGGCGCCGACCGATTTGAACAGCGTGATCTGTTCGGCGTTCTCGCGCCCGGGCTTCTGTTCGCGGGTCAGTTCGAAGAGGTCCGCGACGATGTCGTCCGGCCCGATGACCCCGTCGGCGATCGGCTGCACGATGTCGCCCGCCTCCTTCACCGCGCCGGCCCGCGTATCGACATAGATGCGCGACCGCCGGATCGCGTCGTCGTCGCTCTCGCGCATCGTCGGAGAGAAGGCGCCGACCAGATCGACATGCGTGCCGGGCTTGAGCAGAGCGCCCTTGACCAGCGGCAGGGTGGAAATCGTCGCGGCCGACACGATATCGGCCCAGGGCAGCGCGGCATCGAGATCGAGTGCCACGGAAGCATTCAGACCCTCGGCGTTGAGCGCGTCGGCCACCTTCCGCGCGTTCGCCGGGGTGCGGTTCCAGATGCGGATCTCGTCGATCGGCCTGACGGCGGAGTGGGCCTTGGCGAGAAAAGGCGCAAGCGCGCCGGCGCCCACGACGAGCAGATTCGAGGCATCCTCGCGCGCCAGGTAGCTCGCCGCCAGCGACGAGGCGCAGGCCGTGCGCCATTGCGTCAGCCTCTGGCCGTCGATCAGCGCTTCCGGCTCGCCCGTCGTGCCGTCGAGCAGCAGATAGAGCCCCATGACGGCGGGCTTGCCGATGGCATTGTTGTCGGGTGAAACTGTCACGATCTTCACGCCGATATGGCCGTTGCCCTCGGTGCGCGCGAGATCGGTCCAGGCTGGCATCAGCAGCAGGGTCGAGGCCGTGCCGTGCGGCCGGCTGACCGTATGGTGATGCCGCACCGGCTGGATAGCACCGTCACGGAACATCCGGCGCAGGATTTCGGTCAGGCCCGGAAAAGTAAGGGCCTTGTCCACCCCGGCGGCATCGATCATCTGCATCATGAATCTCCCGATCCCGCTGCAAATCCGATTTCGGGCCGGGGGTCAAGCACCGGCCAGGGCGGCCGGCTGGCAGGGTGTCAGCTCGCGGCGACCAGCGTGGCGTGCCAGGCCTTTACGGCGGGGAGGTCGGGCAGCGGGACACGGGTGGTCTTGCGGCTATTCGAGTCCGGCTGTGTCACGTCGGGCGTCCACATCTCCGGCGGGATGGACGTGCGTCCCGCGACGGCGATAAGGTCGAGAAGCTTGCCCCACACATAGGCGTGGATCTTGACATGGTCCGTCACGTCCAGCCCGTAGCCGGTGCCAAGCCCGAAGCTGCCATTGTCCGTGGCGCCGTGCTTCAGGTAGACGGGCACGACGACATCGTTGCCTGCCACGATATGGGCCGACACGGCCGTGAAGACCTTGTCGTTGACGGGAATCGACAGCGCCATCGTGTCGATGCCGATGTATTGAGGGTGTCCGCGGCCGCGTGTCGGCCCGGTCTGCACGCTCGCCATGCCACCGCCGTTCAACGGGTCGCCGCGCGCGATGAACTGGTTGCCCGAATTGGCGCCCCACAGATACCAGGTCTTGTCGCCCCAGTACGGCCATACCATATCCGCGTCGGTCCCGTCCCACCAGTTGTCCGGCAAACGCGGTACCTTGTCGAAAGAAATCGTCCCCGCCATTGCTCTCTCCACAAACAGACGCGCCCACGCCCGCAGAACTTACTCTACATGGAAAAGGCAACGGCGACAGTCCGCCGCGCGACTATTTTTGATATACTTCGCGGAGATTTTCCGCCAGCCGGTGGAGCGGCTGGAGTCTCAGGCGTAGGGCTGCGGCAGATTCGACGCGGGCGCGGGCTGCGCGGGCGACGCCTGCGCGGCGCTTGCCTTGCGCTGGCTGATTTCCTGCATCAGCAACTGAACCTCGCGCGCCTTGGAGCGCGCTTCCTTGCGGTAGCGGCCCTGGTTCCACCATGTCGCGAAACTGCCCATCAGCAGCCCCGCGCCGAGCGCCAGGAACAGCATGACGAAGAGCGGCAGCTGCAGCGTCAGGCCCGGATTGCCCGGATTGAACGGGTCGAGCGTGAACGTTGCGGTCGCGCGGTTTGCGACCGCCAGCGCGATGAGCACGATCGCCACCGGGACGACTACGACGACGAGTACTATGCGATTGAACATTTCCAAACCCAAAGTGGCGCGATGGCTCAATCGTCAAGATTGAGACGCTCGCGCAATTCCTTGCCGGTCTTGAAGAACGGCACCCATTTTTCCTCGACGGCGACGGATTCGCCGGTGCGGGGATTGCGACCGGTCCGGGCCGGCCGGTTCTTCACCGAAAAGGCGCCGAAGCCGCGCAATTCCACCCGGCTGCCGGCGGCCAGCGCGTCGGTGATTTCCTCGAAGATGGCGTTGACGATGTTCTCGACGTCGCGCAGGAACAGGTGCGGGTTGCGGTTTGCGATGAGCTGAACGAGTTCCGACTTGATCATGCGTCCACTTCCCCGCCTATAGAACTATGAAACACAATACTTCCGGGTCGGAATATCGGCCTGTCAGTCACTTCGCACAGCCTTTTCAGGTTGCCAGACCGACAGCATACCGTCAAGGAAGATGCGTTCGGCGCCGAGTTCGCGAAGGATATCGGAGCCGGCAAACGGCAATCCGAGTGCTCTCGCAACGCCTTCGACGAGGGAACTCGACAGGAAATAGCCGGCCGTCGACTTGCGCGGCTTCCACTCGATGACCTTCAGTTCGGCGCCGACGCCCTTGCTGGTGAGCCAGTCTTTCGCGGTATCCTCGCCGCCAAGCGCGTCGACGAGCTTGTTCTGCAGCGCCTGCCGCCCGGTGAAGATCGAGCCGTCGGCGAGCGCCAGCACCTCGGCGCGCGACAGCGGCCGCCGTTCGTCGACGAGGCCGACGAACCAGTCATAGGAATCGAGGATCATCTTGCGCAACATGGCGCGCTCCTCGTCGGTCGTCGGGTTGAAGGGCGAGGGCTCGGCCTTCAGCGGGGATGACTTCACCTCGTCGAGCGTGACGCCGATCTTCTCCATCAGCCCGGTAAAGTTGGGGAACTGCACCAGCACGCCGATCGAGCCGACGATCGAGGACTGGCGCGCCACGATATGGTCGGTCGCGCTGGCGATCATGTAGCCCGCCGAGGCGGCGAGCGTGCCCACCTGGGCGACGACCGGCTTGGCGGCGGCGAGCTTGCGCACCGCCTCGTAGATGGCTTCGCCGCCGGCCGTGGTGCCGCCCGGCGAGTCGATCGACAGGATGACGCCCTTGACGGATTTCGACTGGGTGACCTTGTCCAGACGTTCGAGGAGTTCCTCGTCCTCGGTGATGGTGCCGTCGATCTTGATCTTGGCGACGTGATCGCCCGCCACGCCGCCCAGGCCGTCGCGCATCGTCCATCCCGCCGACGCGGCGATGGCGATGGCGGCGATAGCGATCGCCATCACGCGCCAGAAGGTCAGCTTACGCCGCAACCGGCGGCGGTCGATCAGGTCGTCGGCTCGCAGTGCCATGTTTTGCCTCATTAAACCGGTGTGTCCGGAACATCGCCGAACGAAGCGTTTCTAAAGCAAGCGGCCCGCCGCCGCCACAGCTTTTGTCTGGAGCCCTTCCCGTCCGCCCCGGTAGCCGGCGGCCAAATGCGCCGAAGCGCCGCCCGCGGGGCTGTCATTTCATCGAAAAATAACCATATTGGGATGTAACCCGCAGTCAGGCGGCTTCACCCCGGAATGCGGACCTATTTCTGCGCCATGGCAAATGCGGCGCGACCACGAACTTCCCGCAGGGACAAACAGGATTGATGGCAAGCAGAGCGGCAACACGAGAGCACGTTTCGCCGCGCACGGCCGCGGCAGGATCGCGCACGGTTGCCGCGGGATCGATTGCCACCGGCGGGGACCGCGGAGGCGAGATCTTCCGGCGCGCCGAACGTCATTCGCGCCGTGTGCGGGCCATGAAATGGTGGTTGCCGGGGCTTGCGGCCGCAGGCGTCGTCGGCTTCTTCGCCTGGTCCTATCTTGCGGCGCCGTCCGTCGAAGGCATCGCGGCTCAGGGTTCGGCGGTGACCGATGGCAAGCTGGTGATGGCCAATCCGAAGCTCGACGGTTTCACGCGCGACAATCTGCCGTATTCGATGACCGCGCTGCGCGCCGTCCAGGACCTCAAGCAGACCGGCGTCATCGCCCTCGAGGAGATCGACGCGAAAGTTCCGATCACGCCGCAGAACATCGCCAAGATCGTCGCTCCATCCGGCATTTACGACAACGCCAAGTCCACGCGGCTGATCGACAGCGCGATCACGGTGACGACGACCGACGGTATGGTGGCCAAGCTGCTCTCGGCCAGCATCGATATCGCGGCGGGATCCATGACGACGTCGAAACCGGTCGATATCAAGCTTGACGGCTCGCATATTTACGCCGATTCGCTGACGATCAGCGAGAACGGCAAGGTTCTCGTATTCGAGCGGCGCGTCCGTGTCGATGTGGAGCCGAAACAGGCGCCCCCGAAGGCGGCCGGAGAAGAGGTGAACGATGCGGCCAATTGATCGTCTTCGCTGCGCTGCCGTGGGCTTCGCGCTGCTGTCCACGCTGGCGCCCGCCGCCGCGCAGGACAGCACCAGCAGCCTGACCGGCCTCAAGCTCTCCGGCGACAAACCGATCCAGATCGAGAGCGACCGGCTCGAGGTGCGCGATGCCGACAGCACGGCCGTGTTCACCGGCAATGTCAGCGTCGTCCAGGGCGAGACGCTTCTGAAATCCGGTCGGATGATCGTCTATTACGCCAAGCCGAAGGAAGGGTCCAAGGACAAGTCCGCGAGCGGCGGCGCCTTGCAGCCCGGCGCGTCGAGCATCGACCGGCTGGAAGTCGACGGCAAGGTCTATGTCAGGTCCAGCACCCAGGTGGCGACGGGCGACAAGGGCACGTTCGACATGGCGACCGGGACCATGGTGCTGACCGGAAAGGAAGTCGTCCTGACCGAAGGCGAAAACGTCATCGTCGGCTGCAAGCTCACCGTCACGATGAAAACCGGCCGGGCCAAGCTCGACGGTTGCGGCAAGGGCACGGGCCGCGTAAAAATGCTGCTGCAGCCGAAATCGCAGCCCAATTCTCAGAGCCAGTAGGCAGTTGTCGTTTCTCTCACGCTTCAGCCGGTCCGCGCCCCGCGCCGCGACCGCCACCGACGACGCGGCGAAGCGTGCCCGTTTCAAGGGAACGCTGATCGCCCGCGGCCTGACCAAGAGCTACAAGGGCCGTGAAGTGGTGCGCGGCGTGTCGATCGGCGTGCGCGCCGGGGAGGCGGTGGGCCTGCTCGGGCCGAACGGCGCCGGCAAGACGACCTGCTTCTACATGGTCACCGGCCTCGTGCCGGTCGACCAGGGCACCATCGAGATCGATGGCTATGACGTCACCGAAATGCCGATGTACCGGCGCGCGCGCCTCGGCATCGGCTATCTGCCGCAGGAGGCGTCGATCTTTCGCGGCCTGTCGGTCGAAAACAACATCCGCGCCGTTCTGGAGGTGATCGAATCGAGCCGTGCCGAGCGCGAGAAGGCGCTCGATTCGCTGCTGGAGGAATTTCACATCCAGCACCTGCGCAAGGCGCCCGCGATCGCGCTCTCCGGCGGCGAGCGGCGGCGACTCGAAATCGCGCGCGCGCTGGCGACCCGGCCGAACTTCATGCTGCTCGACGAACCCTTCGCCGGCATCGACCCGATCGCGGTGGCCGACATCCAGCAGCTCGTGCGCCATCTCACCGCGCGTGGCATCGGTGTGCTGATCACCGATCACAATGTGCGCGAGACGCTGGGTCTGATCGATCGCGCCTATATCCTTCACGCCGGCGAGGTGCTGACGCACGGCCGCGCCGCCGACATCGTCAACAATGCCGACGTGCGCCGCCTCTATCTGGGCGAGGACTTCACGCTTTGAGAACGGGCATCTGCTAGCGTAACTCTTGACAAGCAAAAGCCGGGCCAGTTTGATTGACTGACAGTTGGGCGGCCGCCGGGGTGGGCCGGGCTGTTTGTTCGGGGGTTTGAGTAAGAGTCATGGCGCTCGCGGCCAAAATGCAGATGCGGCAGTCGCAGGCGCTGGTTATGACGCCGCAACTGATGCAGTCGATACGCCTGCTGCAGTTCACCTATGCCGAGCTGGAACGCTTCGTCGACGAGGAAATCGAGCGCAATCCGCTGCTGGAGCGTGTTGCCGATCCGGCCGATGCGTCTCCTGTCGAAGCGCCGGCGCCTGCCGGCGAGGGCAATGACTGGCTCGAGCCGGACCTCGAATGGAGTTCCGCCGAGATTTCCGCCAAGCTCGACACATCGCTCGAGAACGTCTTCCCGGATGATCCGGGCGAGGGCGACAGGCTCTCGCCCGACCTCGCGGCCCAGTGGAAATCCAACACGGTTAGCGCCCTGCCTCCGGGCGAAGGCTTCGATCTGGACACCATTTCGGCCGGCGCGGTGACGCTGCGCCAGCATGTCGCGGAGCAGATCGCGTTCGGCTTCGTCGATCCGGCGGATGGGCTGATCGCGACGGAACTCGCCGACACGCTTGACGAGGCCGGTTATATGCGCGGCGATATCGAGGAGATTGCCGAGCGGCTGGGTGCAACGCACGACATGGTCGCCCGCGTGCTCGGCGTCTGCCAGACGTTCGATCCGCCTGGCATCTTCGCCCGCGATCTGGCGGAATGCCTCGCCCTGCAATTGCGCGCCCGCGACCGCTTCGACCCGGCGATGGCGGCGATGGTCGCCAATCTCGAACTGCTTGCGCGGCGCGATTTCCAGTCGCTGCGCCGCATCTGCCGTGTCGACGACGAAGACCTGCTCGACATGCTGGGCGAAATCCGCAGCCTCGATCCGAAGCCCGGAATGGCATTTTCCGGCGGTACGGCCGATATGATCGTCGCCGACGTGCTGGTGCGCGCCGCAGCCGACGGAAGCTGGGCGATCGAGCTCAATCCTGACACGCTGCCGCGCGTACTGGTCGATCAGGCCTACTACACGCGCGTCAACGCACATGCCAAATCCGCCTCGGACAAGGAATTCCTCGCCGAGTGCTTCCAAAGCGCCAACTGGCTGACGCGCAGCCTCGACCAGCGCGCCAAGACCATCCTGAAGGTTGCCGCCGAAATTGTCCGCCAGCAGGACGGCTTCCTGGCGCACGGCGTGCGCCATTTGCGGCCGCTCAACCTGCGCACCGTGGCGGACGCCATCGGCATGCACGAATCGACAGTTTCGCGCGTCACGTCCAACAAATACATGCTGACTCCGCGCGGCGTGTTCGAACTGCGCTATTTCTTCACCGCCTCGATTGCATCCGCCGAAGGCGGCGATGCGCACTCTTCGGAGGCGGTCCGCCACCGAATTCGGGGGCTGATCGAGGGCGAGCGATCTTCCGACGTACTCTCCGACGACGCGATTGTGGACATCCTGAGGAAAAGCGGCGTCGACATAGCGCGACGTACCGTCGCCAAGTATCGGGAAGGCATGAATATTCCTTCGTCGGTCAAGCGCCGACGCGAGCAGAACGCGATGGCGAGCGCGCGCGCCTGAGCCGGTTTGCGCGGGAGCCGCGGGAACCCTCTCTTTGCCGCTTCGTTGACAAGGCAGGCCGGAATCACTAGAAGCCCGGCCGCATGGGACGGGTCACCGGCCCGTCACCGGCGGGATTGCCACCATGCATATTGGCACCGTCCGACCTGAAGCTGAATTCGGCCCCGGAGCCGTATCGAACCTTGTGCGCTTTCGCCACGGGTATAAAATCCGGCCAGTTCGAAGCCGGTCAGAAGAGGTCAATTTTCAATGAACCTGCGTATCTCGGGCAAACACATGGAAATCGGCGACGCATTTCGGCTCCGCATCGAGGAGCGGATACGCGATGCGGTCGGGAAATACTTCGATCGCGGCTTTTCCGGCCATGTGACGGTCGAGAAATCCGGCTCGCGCTATACGGCCGACTGCGCCGTCCATCTCGATTCCGGCATGATGCTGCAGGCGGCGGGCCAGGCCCAGGATCCGCAGCTCGCCTTCGAAGCGGCGGCCGAGCGAATCGAGAAGCGCCTGCGCCGCTACAAGCGCCGCCTGAAGTCGCACAATGCGGTGTCTCCTTCCGCGACGGCGGAAGAGGCTGCCATGGCGTATCGCGTGATCGAGTCGTTTCCGGACGAGGACGTCGAGGAAGATTTTCCGGAGGACTTTTCGCCGGCGATCGTCGCGGAGAGCGTTCTGGCCGTGCGCACCATGTCGGTCGCATCGGCCGTTATCGAACTGGACGCCAAGGACAGCCCGGTCTTCGTCTTCCGCAATGCCGGTAGCGAAGAACTCAACATCGTCTATCGCCGGTCCGACGGCAATATTGGCTGGATAGACCCGACGCTGCAAAACGGCGGCCGATAATCCAGGGACTCTACGCCAGATGGCGGGCGCGGGGCCTGCCGCCGCGGCCAGAGCAGGGGAACGAGACTGATGGATCTGAGCGATCTGATCGAGGCGAAGGCTATCATGCCCGCCTTGTGTGCGAATTCCAAGAAACAGCTTCTGCAACTGCTCGCCGAAAAGGCTGCGGAGGTCACCGGTCTGCCCGAGCGCGAGGTGTTCGACACGATCCTGCAGCGTGAGCGCCTCGGTTCGACGGGCGTCGGCAACGGAATCGCCATTCCGCATGGCAAGCTGGCCGGGGTGAAGAAGATCACCGGTGTGTTCGCCAGGCTCGAATCGCCGGTCGATTTCGAATCGCTCGACGATCAGCCCGTCGATCTGGTGTTTCTGCTGCTGGCCCCCGAAGGCGCCGGGGCGGATCATCTGAAGGCCTTGTCGCGCATCGCGCGTGTGTTGCGCGATGGCGATATCGTCACCAAGGTCAGGGGTACCACGGAGGCGTCGGCGATCCACTCGCTGCTGTCCGAAACGCCTGCCTCGCACGCCGCGTAAGACGTCGCCAGACGACGGTCAGTGGATGCTGACCGGCATCAGATCGTTCTGGAAGGCGCCCGCGATGGCGCTGTCGCGCGCATCCGTCAGCAAAATCGGCCGCCCGTCGGCGGCGAAGAGAGCCCACAGCTTCAGGCCCGATTCGATTTCCGGCATTCCGGGGAAGCGGCTTTTCAGATCGTCGCTGTCGATTTCGCGCAGATAGGCGACGGCGCCTTCGCCCAGATGGGCGAGCTGCAGATCGGTCATCGTGGCCTTGTTTGCATGTGTCATTTCAGCCTCCTTGCCGGCGGGCGTCCGTGGACCAACCCGCGATAGAGCCTTTTTGTTCCGGCCCGCTGGATGCGGAGTGTCAGTGCCGGATCAGTCTTTCACCGATATGTTGATTTTTCGTACCAGCCGTTCGGGCTCCGGGCGGTCGAGATCTATCGCCAGCAGGCCGTTCTTCAGCTCGGCGCCGACGACGCGCATGCCGTCGGCGAGCAGGAAGGTGCGCTGGAACTGCCGCGCGGCGATGCCCCGGTGCAGGAATTCGCGTGGCTCTTCGTCGTTCTGGCGCCCGCGCACGCACAACTGGCTTTCCTCGACGCTGACGTCGAGATCGCAGTCGGCGAAGCCGGCCACCGCCAGCGTGATGCGGAGTCTTTCGCTCGAACCGTCCTCGCCGCGCAAACGCTCGATATTGTAGGGCGGATAACCGTCGCCCGACTTGGCGACCCGCTCGAGCGTCTTTTCCATGGCCTCGAATCCGAGCATCAGCGGGTTCGAAAAGGGCGTCATTCGCGACATGTCATGTCCTCTTTTGAGCGACGTGTATGGCGTCTGAACCCGGATGGCATTCCGACGCGTGCCTCTGATATGGTCCGCGCCGCGCCGGAGTTCAAGGCGTTCGAAAAACTTGGGGAATCGCGGGGCATCATGGCGGCGAAGCGGAAGATCATCATCGATACCGATCCGGGACAGGACGATGCGGTTGCCATCCTTCTAGCGCTGGCAAGTCCCGAGCTCGATGTGCTGGGCATCACCGCCGTCGCCGGCAACGTGCCATTGAAGCTGACCGAAAAAAACGCGCGCAAGATCTGCGAACTGGCCGGGAAACCGGAGGTGAAGGTCTATGCCGGCGCGATCCGCCCGCTGGTGCGGGCGCTGGTCACCGCCGAGGAGGTGCACGGCCAGACCGGGCTCAACGGTCCGGACCTGCCGGAACCGAAGATGAAGCTGCAGGAGCAATATGCCGTCGACTACATCGTCGAGACGCTGATGGCCGAAGAGTCCGGCACCGTCACGCTTTGCCCGCTGGGTCCGCTGACCAACATCGCGCTGGCGCTGATTCGCGAGCCGAGGATCGCCAGGCGTATCAAGCGCATCGTGCTGATGGGCGGCGGCTTCTTCGAGGGCGGCAATGTCACGCCGGCCGCCGAGTTCAACATCTATGTCGACCCGCACGCCGCCGAAATCGTGCTGAAGTCGGGCGTGCCCATCGTCATGATGCCGCTCGACGTGACGCACAAGGCGCTGACCAAGGCGACGCGCGTCGACGCCTTCCGCAAGCTTGGCACGAAGGTCGGCGTCGCTACGGCGGAGATGCTCGAGTTCTTCGAACGCTTCGATGAGGCCAAGTATGGCAGCGACGGCGGCCCGCTGCATGATCCCTGCGTCATCGCGTGGCTCATCCGTCCGGAGCTGTTCTCCGGGCGGGAATGCAATGTGGCGGTGGAAACCGCATCGGAGCTGACCATGGGTATGACGGTCGTCGACTGGTGGAGTGTCACGGGACGTCCGAAGAACGCCACGGTGATGCGGGAGATCGACCATGATGGCTTCTTCGCGTTGCTGGTGGAGCGGCTCGGGCGACTCTAGGACGCCGCCGCGAGGGTTCGGACCACGGTAACGACCATCATGTCCCGCAGGCAGGCGGCTACAGCTTCGCGGCAACCTCGGCGGCGGTCGGGATTGCCGGCTGGGCGCCCGGCTTCAGGCAGGCGAGCGAGCCGGCGACGGCTGCCCGGTGCAGCGCCTCGGCGAGCGACATGCCTTTTTCCAGGCTTGCCGCGAGGTAGCCGCAGAACGTGTCGCCCGCGCCGACCGTATCGACCGGCTCGATGTCGAGTGCCGTGACGATCAGGAAGCCGAAGGGCGACGCCGCGTGCACGCCATCGCTACCGAGCGTCACGATGACGCTGTTGCCGGTTGCCGTGACGAAGCTGCGCATGCGCTCCTGGCGGTCGGCGCCTTTCAGTTCGGT
>JAUYMV010000366.1 GCA_030698645.1 Mesorhizobium sp. | reverse complement strand
ACCCTGACCGGGGTCGACTTCAGGATGTCGGCGGCCCTCGCCAGCAGCGTCGCGGGCACACAGACGAGTGCGGCGGTCTCGGCGTCCAGCCCGCGCATGAAGCCGTTTCCGATGGCCAGCAGCTCGATCAGCGAAGCACTCGTCCCGTTCATCTTCCAGTTGCCTGCGACAAGCGGTCGAATTCCTGGTGTCATCCCTGCGCTCCTCTGGCCGGCGGCCCCCAAGGCCGCGTGACTACCAAAATGCGGTCATAAAGCAATCGACACTGGCCCGGAAGGACGCTATTGCCGTTCAAACACGTCGAACGGGCGTAAAGTCCGCCTTCATCCGGGAAGATTGCATGCTCGATACACTGCGAAACGCGGCCGGGACCTGGGTTGCCAAACTGCTGTTGCTGCTTCTCGTGCTGAGCTTCGCGGTATGGGGCATTTCGGGCTCGCTGATGAACCCGGCCGGCGGCGCGGTGGTGGCGACCGGCGAGACGACCGTGTCGGTCAACGAGTTCCGGCTTGCCTACGACCGCCAGGTTTCGGTGCTGTCGCAGCAGTTCGGCCAGCGCATCACGCGCGAACAGGCCACCCAGTTCGGCATCGACCAGCAGGTGACCGCCCAGCTCGTCGCCGGCGCCGTGCTCGACGAGCAGGCACGACGCCTCGGGCTCGGCCTGTCGCGCGACAAGCTGGCGCAATTGACGGCCGAGGATCCGGCGTTCCGCGGAACCAACGGGCAGTTCGACCGCATGCAGTTCGATTTCGTGCTGCGTCAGGTCGGCATGCGTCCGGAGGACTATTTGCGCAACCGCGAACAGGTCGCGATCCGCCAGCAGATCGTCGAGGCGGTTTCCGACGGCATGAAGGCGCCGGATACATTCCTGCGCGCCGTATCGCTCTACCAGGGCGAAAGCCGCACGGTGGACTACGTGACGCTTCCGGCCACCGCGGCCGGCGCCGTCGCCGCGCCTGCCGACGATGTCCTGCGGACATGGTTCGATGAGAACAAGGCCACCTACGCGGCGCCCGAATACCGCAAGATCGCCTATGTCAAACTCGAGCCGTCCGATATCGCCGACCCGACCTCGATCACCGACGATCAGGTGGCCAAGGACTACGAGGCCAACAAGAAGCGCTTCACGACGCCCGAGACGCGCGCCATCGAACAACTCGTCTTCCCGACGGAAGACGCGGCGAAACTCGCGCTGGAAAGCATGCGCGGGGGCTCGACCTTCGACGCCATCGTGACGGCGCAGGGCAAGACACTCGAAGACGTCAAGCTCGGCACATTCACCAGGGAACAGGTCGCCGACCCGGCCGTCGCCGAAGCAGCCTTCGCGCTCGGCGACAACGAAGTCAGCCCCATCGTCAATGGTGCGTTCGGACCGGTCATCGTGCGCGTTACCGAGATCAATCCGGAAGTGGTCAAGACGCTTGCCGAGGTCGGTGAGCAGATCCGCCAGGACATGGCGATCACCGAGGCAAACAGCCAGCTTCTCGACGTGCATGACCGCTACGAGGACGCGCGCGCCGGCGGTGAAACGCTCGAGGAAGCCGCGGCCAAGCTGAAGCTTCAGGTCGTCACCGTCGAAGCTGTCGATCGTTCCGGCCAGACGCCGGACGGCACCGTGGTGTCGACGCTGCCCGCCTCCACAAAGCTTCTCGCCGAGGCCTTTGCGACCGAGCCGAATGTCGAGAACCCCGCGATCAACATCGGGTCGAGTGGCTTCGTGTTCTATGAAGTGAAAGCCACGATCCCGGCGCGTGAACGGACACTCGACGAAGTCAGGGCCAAGGTCGTCGCCGACTGGACCGCCGCGGAAACCGAGCGGCTTCTGTCCACCAAGGCCGCGGAACTCCAGAAGCGACTGAAGGATGGCGACGACTTCGCCGCCATCGCAGCCGAGCTCGGCCTCGAGAAGCAGACCAAGCGCGGCCTGAAGCGCGGCGCCGACGATCCGGATCTGGGCGCGGCCGGCGTGGCGGCGGTGTTTGCCTCGGCCCCGGGCGCGGCGGGCGTCGCCGCGACCCCCGCGGGCGACGCGCGCAACCTCTTCAAGGTGATCGAAGTCCTGGAGCCGGTCGGCGCCGGAGCGGATGCCCTGCCCGCGGAGTCGCAGGCTTCGTTTGCCTCCGGCATGGCCGATGACCTTCTCGACCAGCTGGTTGCTCGCCTGCAGACCGAATTCGGCGTCACCACCAATCAGGCGGCGATCCAGCAGGCGTTGAGTTTCTGACGGCGGCGACACGAACGATGAGCGAGTTCAAGGCCTTCATTGCACGCGCGGCCAGCGGCAACCCGCTCACCTTCGATGAGGCGCGCGCGGCGTTCGACATCGTCATGTCGGGCGACGCCACGCCGAGCCAGATCGGCGGCTTCCTGATGGCGCTCAGGGTGCGCGGCGAAACCGTCGACGAGATTTCGGGCGCGGTCGCGACGATGCGCGAAAAGATGCTGCGCGTCAGCGCGCCGGCGAACGCCATCGACATCGTCGGCACCGGCGGCGACGGCTCGCACAGCGTCAACATTTCGACCGGCTCGGCTTTCGTGGTGGCCGGCTGTGGCGTGCCGGTCGCCAAGCACGGCAATCGCGGCCTGTCCTCGCAATCTGGCGCCGCCGACGTGCTGACGGCGCTCGGCATCCGCATCGACCTGTCGCCGGAGGCCATCGCCACCTGCATCCGCGATGCCGGCATCGGCTTCATGTTCGCGCCGGCGCATCATCCGGCGATGAAGCATGTCGGTCCGACGCGCGTCGAACTCGGCACGCGTACGATTTTCAACCTGCTCGGGCCGCTGTCCAATCCGGCCGGCGTCACGCGGTTGATGGTCGGCGTCTTCGCGCCGGAATGGGTCGGGCCGATCGCCGAAACGCTCAAGGGACTCGGTTCGACGCATGTCTGGGTCGTGCACGGCGACGGCTATGACGAGATCACCGCGACCGGCGAAACCGTGGTGGCGGAACTCAAGGACGGCGTGATCCGCCATATCGTCCTGAAGCCGGAAGCGCTCGGTCTGGCGCGCTGGTCGAAACAGGATCTGCGCGGCGGCGACGCGGCCTTCAACGCGGCCGCGCTGCGCGACATGCTGTCGGGCAAGGCCGGCGCCTATCGCGATACGGTGCTGATGAACGCCGGCGCCGGGCTCGTCGTCGCCGGCGTGGCGCAAACGCTTGCCGAGGGCGCGGACCTCGCGGCGCTCTCCATCGACGGCGGCAAGGCGCTCGCCACGCTCGACCGCCTCGTCGAGGTGTCGAACCGATGAGCGACATCCTGCGCAAGATCGAGGCCTACAAGCGCGACGAGATCGCCGCGGCAAAGCTGCGGGTGCCACTCGCCGAACTCGCCGCGCAGGCGGCCGATGCCGCCGCGCCGCGCGGATTTCTCGCCGCGCTGCGCGCCAGGAGGGCCGCCGGCGCCTTCGCGCTGATCGCCGAGATCAAGAAGGCGAGCCCATCGAAGGGGCTGATCCGCGCCGACTTCGACCCGCCGGCGCTCGCCGCCGCCTATGAGAAGGGCGGCGCCGCCTGCCTGTCGGTGCTGACCGATGCGCCCTCCTTCCAGGGCGCGCCCGAATTCCTGACCGCTGCCCGCGCCGCCTGCGCCCTTCCCGCATTGCGCAAGGATTTCATGTTCGAGCCCTATCAGGTGGTCGAGGCGCGCGCCTGGGGCGCGGACGCCATTCTGGTCATCATGGCGAGCCTCGGCGACGACGATGCGCGCCGGCTCGAAGACGCCGCCTTTGAACTCGGCATGGACGTGCTGGTCGAGGTGCACGACGAGGAGGAGATGGAGCGCGCGCTGGCGCGCCTCGCCTCGCCGCTGATCGGCATAAACCATCGCGACCTGCGCAGCTTCGAGGTCGATCTGGCAAATTCGGAGCGCCTCGCGAGAATGGTTCCCGATGACCGGTTCCTCGTCGCGGAAAGCGGCATCTTCACCCATGCCGACTGCATGCGCCTGGCAAGAAGCGGCATCGGCACGTTTCTCGTCGGCGAGAGCCTGATGCGGCAGGC
>JAUYMV010000349.1 GCA_030698645.1 Mesorhizobium sp. | reverse complement strand
GGTGAAGCGGTAGCCGTCCTCGAGGCGCAGTTCGTTGGTCAGCCCCATCCCGCCATGAACCTGGATGCAGCGGTCGAAGACGCGGTTGGCGGCTTCGGTGCAGTGCAGCTTGACCATCGAGGTTTCGGCAAGAGCGCGCTCGCCGCGTTCGAGCTTCAGCGCACAATCCATCAACATTGTCTCCGCCGCATAGATCTCGGTCGCGCTCTCGGCGATCAGGATCTGCACCGCCTGGTGTTCGCCGATCGGCTTGCCGAAGGTCTTGCGCACCTTGGCGTAGTCGACAGCCTGTTCGAGCGCCCAGCGGGCGAGCCCGATACAGGTCGCCGACAGGCCGAGCCGGCCGGTGTTGACGCCCTTCAGCGCGACCTTCATGCCCTCGTCGACCGCGCCGAGGCGCTGGACGTCGGGCACGCGCACATTGTCGAAGGCAAGGATGCCGATCTCGGCGCCGAGGTGACCCATGATCGGAATGGTCGAGACGACCGAGAATCCGGGCGTCCTGGTGTCGACGATGAAGCCGGTGACCCCGCCCTTGCGGCTTGCGGCCAGCAAGGGATCGGTCACGGCGAACACCATGACGTAGTCGGCATAGGGTCCGTTGGTGATCCACTGCTTGGAGCCTGTGATCCGCCAGCCGTCGCCGTCGCGCACGGCCGTCGTCCTCATGCCCATCACGTCGGAGCCGGCGTCGGGCTCCGACAGCGCGAAGCAGAGCGTCTTCTCGCCGCTGGCGATGTCGGGCAGGAATCTGTCGCGCAGCGACGGATCGAGGAAGGTCAGAAGCGGCGTTAGCCCGTTGGTGAAGGGCGACGGAATGACCACCGGGTGGATCAGCACGCGGCCGGGCCCGGTCTTCGCCGAAAGCAGCCCGTTCAGGTAGACCGCCGCGACCGGGCCGAGCCCGCCGCCGCCGATCTCCTCAGGGCCGAACATCGTATAAAAACCCTGCGCGGCCGACTTCATGCGGACCGTGCGGCGCAGCGCCTCGACTTCCGGCGTGAAGCGACCCTTCTCGTCGTAGATCGTGCGGTCGCTGGCGAGCAGCGCGCGGTTCGCCTGCTCCAGCGGGACGACTTCCTGCTCGACGAAACGGATCAGGCTGTCGCCGGCCGCGACGATCTCCTCTGAGACGTGCGTCGAGTTCATCTCAGCCCTTCACGACGACGAATTTCGGCAGCGTGACCTCCGGCGTGACATCGTCGAACTGCACGGCCACGCGGTCGCCGATGCGCACGGTTTCGACATCGGCCGCCACGATGTTGGTCAGCATGCGCGGACCCTCGTCGAGCGTGATCATCGCGATGATATAGGGCACGTCGGGCGCATAGGCCGGGCCCGCTGGCTTGCGCGCGATCGTATAGGAATAGACCTCGCCCTTGCCGCTGACGTCGGTCCATTGGAGATCGTCGGAATGGCAGTGCGGGCAGAGTTCGCGCGGATAGAAGTGGTATTTTCCACACGCATTGCATTTCGGGATCGACAGGCGGTGTTCCTTCGCCGCGTCCCAGAACGGCTTGGTCCCCGGATCGATGACCGGAAGCGGCTTTTCGTAGATTGCGTCGGACATGGCCTGGCCCCTCAATGGTTCGCGAGGATGACGGTGCCGCCGGACGACAGTGTGCCGCCGGTGCCGTGCACGAGCGCGGTGTTGACGTTCTTGACCTGGCGCTCGCCCGCCTCGCCGCGCAACTGGCGCACCGCCTCGACCAGCAGGAAGATGCCGTACATGCCCGGATGGCAATAGGACAGCCCGCCACCATTGGTGTTGAGCGGGAATTCGCCGCCGGGCGCGGTGCGCTGGTTGGAGACGAACTGGCCGCCCTCGCCGCGCTTGCAGAAGCCGAGCGCTTCCAGCGTCAGCAGCACCGTGATGGTGAAGCTGTCGTAGCACTCGACCAGATCGATCTTGTCGCGCCCGATGCCGGCCATGTCGAACGCCGTCCTGGACGACATCTCCGCGGCCGTCAGGCGGGCAAGGTCGGGCATCGCGCCGATCGACCAGTGGGTATGCGCCTCGCCGAAGCCGCGCACATGCGTCACCTTGCTGCCATGCGCCTTGGCGTTGTCGGCGCTGGTCATGACGATCGCGCCGGCGCCGTCGGTCACCAGGCAGCAGTCGAGCAGCTTCAGCGGATCGGAAATCTTGGTCGACGCCATGACGTCGTCGATGGTCAGCGGATCGCGCATGGTGGCTGCCGGGTTGAGGCTCGCCCATTTCCGTGTCGCCACCGCGATCTCGGCCAGCTGCTCCTCGGTCGTGCCGAACTCGTGCATGTGCCGCTTGGCGGCGAGCGCGTAGCCGCCGACCGGCTGCGGGATGCCCCAGACATTTTCGAACTGCATGGTCAGCACCGGCGGACGGCCGCCGAGCGTGCGGCTGCGCTCGCTCTTCTGGGTGGAGCCGTAAACGATCAGCGCAACGTCGCAATAGCCGCGCTCGATCGCCATCGCGGCGTGCGCCACATGCGCCTCGAAGGCGGAGCCGCCGATATTGGTGGTGTCGGCGAAGCGCGGGAAGATTCCGAGATATTCGCCAAGCGTCACGCTCGGCAGCTGGCCGGGACCGGGAACGCCCCAGAGGCCCGCCACCAGCAGCCCATCGACGTCGCGCATGGCGATACCGGCATCATCGAGCGCGGCCTTCGCCGCGCGCGCCTGCACCTGCAGCACCGAGCCGCCGCCGACCACCTTGCCGCCCGACAACGGCACGTCGCCGATGCCGACAATCACCGCTTCACGCGCCATGATCAGATTTCCTTCGGTTCGGTGACTGGTGCACGGTGCCGACGAGGATCTGTCGTTCACCGGCGCGGCACGAAATGGCGCAGCGCGCGACCATCCGGCCCTCGCGCTCGACGATCTCCTCGACCACGCCGGACAGCTCGATCGTGTCGCCGGCGAAGACCGGTCCGACAAAGGCGATGTCGATCTCGCCCGACGCGTCAAACGCGCCGGAGCTCCACTCGTTGAGCATCTGGGCGGCGAAGGCGAGCGTCAGCATGCCGTGCGCGATGGTCCGGCCAAAAGGGCCGGTGCGGGCATAGTCGGGGTCGACATGGATGGGGTTGAAATCGCCGGATGCCTCGGCATAGGCGTCGATCATCGGCTGCGTCACGAGTCGGCTGAGCGACGGCAGCACGAAGCCCGGCGAAAACCGGCCTTCCCCTGCGACGGAATCGGCCGGTCCGGCCTTTGCAGCGAAGACGTTCATTGGTCCTTGCCCCAGATGGAGGTGATGCGGCCGCTGGCGACGAGCTCGCCGTCGCCGCCGCGCGCTTCGAATTCGGAGACGATGTAGGGACGCTCCTTGCGGACATATTTCTCGACCACATGCGCCTGCAGAGACAGCGTCTCGCCGACCGCCAGCCTGCGGTGGAAGCGCAGCGCCTGTTTGGCATGGATGCCGCCGGGCGGGCTCGCGCGGGCCTTGAGGAGGTCGATCAGATAGACCGCGGCGAGCATCGACGGCGCGGCGCGAACATCGCCATTGCGGGCATAGGCGGCGCCGGCGTCGCCTGTCGCGGCGAGGAACGCATCCACCACCGCGTCGGTGACGGCGAAGGACAGCGGCGTCGCCGGATAGACGTCGCCGACGGCAACCTCGTCATAGCGCCTGTAGTCGGCCATCGGTCAGACCGGGGTCCACGAGAATACGTCGCGC
>JAUYMV010000346.1 GCA_030698645.1 Mesorhizobium sp. | reverse complement strand
AAACAGCGGATGATGGAAGCCGGTGGCCGTCGCGGTCCTGACGAAGGCCGCGACCTGGTTCAGCCGGACGTTTTCCGCAGCCACCTTCGTCGCGACCGGATCGATGTCGGTGGCGAGCACCGGGATGCGGGCGAGTTTCGCCAGCGCGATGGCGAGTACCGCACTTCCGGTGCCGAGGTCGAGCGCATGGCGCGGCCGCTCGCGCCGCACGACCTGCCCCAGCACCCGCAGGCAGCCGGCCGTGGTGCCGTGATGGCCGGTGCCGAAAGCCTGTCCGGCCTCGATTTCGATGGCGATGTCACCGGTGCGGCGCTGGTCGCGGTCGTGCGAGCCATGCACGAGGAAGCGCCCGGCGCGCACCGGCTTCAGGCCGGCAAGGGAGGTCGTCACCCAATCGACGTCGGGAAGCGGCTCGACGGACACCACGACATCGGGGAAATCGGCCTTGAGAAGAGCCTCGATCCGCGCGCCTGTGTCGGGCGCGTCCTCGTCGGCATAAAGCGCGACCTCGTGCAGGCCGGTCGCCTCGTCGACCTCGAACAGGGCCAGCGGATAGGCGTCCTCCTCGAAGCCGCTTTCGAGCAGGGCATAGATGCGCCCGGCGTCGGCCTTCGACGCGCGCAGGAAGAAGCGGATCTGCGTCACAGGCGGTTCACGTCCCGGCCGCCAGCCGCTTCAGCTTGGCGATCGCGTTTTCCGGATTTTCGCCATAGGCGATGGTGCCGGCGAAATCGCCGCCGCGGTCGAGCAGGATGATCGAGGCGGTGTGATCCATCGTATATTCACCGTCGCCGGTGTCGACCTTGCGCGAATAGATGCCGAACGCCTTGGCCATCGCGGCCACCTTGTCGGGCGCGCCGGTGACCCCGGTGATGCGCGTCGAGACGTTGGAGACATACTGGTTCATCAGTTCGGGCGTGTCGCGCTCGGGATCGACCGAGACGAAGAAGGCGCGGATCTTGTCGCCGTCCGGGCCGAGCTGCTTAAGCCAGCCGTCGAGTTCGAACAGCGTCGTCGGACAGATTTCCGGACAATGGGTGAAGCCGAAGAAGACCGCCGAGGGCTGGGCGCGGAACGCCGCCTCGGTGATCGGCTCGCCACGCTGGTCGACGAGCGCGAACGGCGCGCCATAGGGCTCTCCGCCGGCCATCCTGTCGTACCAATAGTAGGACAGGCCGCCCGCGGCGATGGCGATCAGCACGATCATGCCGACGAGAAGGGAGCGCGTGTTCAATTCGATGCCGCCGGGGTTGGGGTTCGTGACAGTGCTAGAAGCACCAGGCGAGGCCGTTGGAGGCCATGGTCAGGAAGATTTCCGCGCCGTTGCCGATCCACGCGGCGAACGCGACGCCGCTCGCCGCCGCGAAGGCCGCGGTCGCGAGGCCGGCTCTTGCAAGCGTGGCAGTGGAGATGGGGGCGGGGCGGTTCATGGCCTGAATATAGGCGCTTGGACAGGCGCGCGCAAAGGGCAAGATGCCGCGTTTCAGGCCGCTTGAGCGGCGCGTGGGGAAGGCCTACGGTCAAGCACATTCATGGGAGAGTCGTCATGGTCAAGGCCGCGCGCACCGGATACTCCGCCCTGCAGATCGGACTGCACTGGACGGTCGCCCTGCTCATCGTCCTGCAGTTCCTCGCGCATGAGAGCATCGTAAATGCTTGGGACGCCTATCAGGACGGGGAGGTTCTTGCGACGCCGCCACTGGCCTTTCTGCATATCGCCCTCGGCTTCACCATCCTGGTGCTGGCGATCTGGCGGCTGGTCCTGCGCTTCACGCGCGGCGTGCCGCCGCTGCCGGCCAACGAGCCGGCGCCGCTGAAGTTTCTCGCCCATGCCACGCATTTCGGGATCTACGCGCTCATCATCGGCATGCCGATCAGCGGTGCGGTGGCATGGTTCCTCGGCGTGGAGCAGGCCGCTGGGGCTCATTTCCTTGCGTTCGCAATTCTGTTCCTGCTGGTTGTCCTGCATGTCGCCGGCGCCCTATTCCATCAGTTCGTACTCAAGTCGTCGGTGCTGTCGCGCATGGCGGTCGCCGAAGACTAGGGCCTCCGCTTGCAAAGGCGCGCCCGCTTCCCCAATTGATCGGCGAAACGGCGCCGCGCGCCTGGATCAGGAGAATGTCGATGAACCGCCTTGCCGCCGCCCTTTTCGCCTTGCCCATTCTTTGCGCGCCGGCGCTCGCCGAAAAGGTCGGCGAGGTCGGCGTCGACTGGTTCGGCAACGACATCATCATCGAGGCGATCACCGATCCGGAAGTCTCGGGCGTCACCTGCCATATTTCCTATTTCGAACGCGGCATCATCGACCGGCTGCAGAAGGGCAACTGGTTCGAAGACCCGTCCAACACCTCGATCGCCTGCCGCCAGACCGGCCCGATCTCGATCGGCGATATCGATCTTTCCAAGGATGGCGAGGAGGTGTTCAACCAGGGCATCAGCCTGATCTGGAAGCAGCAGGTGGTGAACCGCATCTACGACAAGAAGAACGATACGCTGATCTACCTCTCGCACACACGCCAGGTGCAGGACGGCTCGGCCAAGATGGCGATCTCCACCGTGCCGCTCTACGGCCAGGACGTTACCTGGGCGAAGGGCAAGCCCCAGTAGTCCTCCAGAACCCTCCAGCACCAAGGGCGTGGGCCGGACGGCCGCGGAACCGCGCGGCCGGCCGCGCGTTTCGGCCGACACGTTTGGGCGTGTCGCTGACGATCGGCGCGCCGGGAGGGCACAATGCAGGACGGCTTCGACATCTGGCGCATCCTGTTCGGCGCGGCCGAGACCGCCAATCTGGTGTTCTATCTCGAGATCCTGTTCCGCACGCTGGTCATGTATCTCTACACGATCTTCCTCGCCCGCATGGTCGGCCAGGGCGGCATCGGCCAGATCGGGCCGTTCGAATTCGTGCTGGTCATCGCGGTCGGCTCGGCGGCCGGCGACCCGATGTTCTATCCCGAGGTCGGACTGTTCCAGGGCATCCTCGTCATCACCGTGGTGATCGTGCTGCACCGGCTGACCGGCTTCGTGTTCAACCGGTTCCACAACCTCGAGGACGCGGTCGAGGGCAAGCCGCTGCTGGTCGTCGAGGACGGCAGGATCCGCGAGGAGGCGCTCGGCTCCGGCACGCTGACCGAGCGCGAGCTGATGACGCTGCTGCGCCTGGAAGGCGTGCGCGACACCGGCGAGGTCGAGGTCGCCTTCTTCGAGAACTCGGGCAAGCTGTCGCTCTTCCGCCGATCCGCCGCCAAGGCGCGGAAGGTCAAGACCACGATCCCGCCCCACCCCGACCGCCAGGGCTGGTAGCGGACCTGGCGCCGGCTCAGCCGCCGGCCGCCTTGCGGAACGGCCAGACCAGCTGGCGCCCGAAATCGTCGGGCACCGGGTCGCCATGGATGCCGACCTCGTCGGGCCAGAGATCGCCCGGCATGTGATAGGTGCCGAAGAGGCGGTCGATCCACGGAAAGTGGACGGCGAAGTTCTTGTCGATCGGCGACACCGCGTGATGCCAGTGGTGGAAGCGCGGCGTCACCAGGATCTGTTCGATCCAGCGCAGCCTGAGCGGCATGTTGACGTGGTTGAGCGTCGCCTGGACCGCGACGATGGCGAGCCAGATGTAGAGCGCGGTCTCGGAGAAGCCGAGGACGAAGAGCGGCACCAGGATCAGCGCGCGCGTGGCGACGATGTCGACGACGTGCAGGCGCGAGCCGGCCAGCCAGTCCATGTTGCGCGTCGAATGGTGG
The DNA here is from genome assembly GCA_030698645.1 of Mesorhizobium sp. GTDB lineage: Bacteria > Pseudomonadota > Alphaproteobacteria > Rhizobiales > Rhizobiaceae > Mesorhizobium_A. The sequence continues at coordinate 5,560 of JAUYMV010000346.1, read as the reverse complement.
ATGGCGTGGAACGGCCAGGCCCAGCCGATGCGGTGGAAGCCGCGATGCACCCAGTATTGCGTCAGGTCGGCGACCAGCATGACCAGGAAGACCTGCGCGACGACCGGCAGGTTGGCCATCTGCGCGCCCAACCAACGGGCCTGCCAGGCCTGCGAGACGAGCGTGGCGGGCAGCAAAGTGAAGAAGGTCAGAAGCTCGACGGCGACATGGCTGACGATGAAGTAGATGCCGTCGGTGGTCCAGCCAGGGCGGAACGTGCCCTGTTCGGGCCGCAGCGGAAACAGCCTCTCGAGCGGCACGAAGACGAGGCTGAGCAGCACGACGTTCAGCACCAGCCAGTCGAAGCCGAGATGGACGGGCGCGTCGCGGCCGGGCGCGACCTCGACGCCGGCGCCGCCGAGCAGGACCGCGCCGGTCGCCAGGCATAGGCCGGCGAGGCCGAGCTTCTTGGACGGGCGGAGCAGGATGTTGAGGGAGGAGAAGAAGAAGCCGGCGACGATGGAAAGCGTCAGCAGGTTGCGCATGGTGTCGACGGGATAGAGCGACCGCAGTTCGCCCATCGTCAGCCATTCTGGAAAGCGGAACACCAGCACGGCGCAGAAGGCGCCGGCCGACAGCAGCAGGCCGAGCAGGCCGGACAGCCAGCCGGAGCCGAGATGCTGCGGCAGACGGTCGCCCAGCGCCCGCTCGAACCAGAGGTCGAGACGGGTATGCCTGGTACTGGGTTCTGCGGGCGCCTCCGGCATCGGACGACTCGCGGTTGGGTCGGCGGGATCATGCCTCGAATCGGGCGGCGTGGGGAGAGGCATGGCCGCCGATGCGGTCGTTCTACTTTGCCAGATAGCTGGCGAAGGCCGCCCTGTAGTCCGGATGCCAGCGCGACAGCGCCGGGCGGTTCTCGATGATGTCGCCGATCGCCCAGGCCATGCGCTTTTCGTCGAGCGCGCGCGGCGTCTCGTTGTCGGGGCAGAGGATGTAGAAGTCGCCGCGGCCGAGGCTTTGCAGCATGAAGTCGGCGACCTGTTCGCCGGTCCATGCGCCGGCGGGCTTTTCGGTGGCGCCCTCGGTCAGGCCGGTGAAGGTGAAGCCCGGAATGAGCAGATGCGCCGAGACGTTGGCGCCCGGCTCGTTGCGCAGCGCGTGCGCGAGGCCCTCGGTGTAGGTCTTCAGCGCCGATTTCGAGACGTTGTAGGCGAGGTTGCCGGGCGGCGTGGTGATGCCCTGCTTGGAGCCGGTGTTGACGATGAGGCCGGGCGCTTGCGCCGCCAGCATCGCATCGGCGAAGGCCTGGACGCCGTGCACGACGCCCCAGAAATTGACGTCGATCAGCGCGCGCCAGCCATCCGGGTTCTGCCATGGCTTGCCGGGGTTGGGGCCGATGCCGGCATTGTTCATCAGGAAGGAGACGGCGCCGAACCTTTGCGCGACCGCGTCGCGCAGGCGGATCAGGTCGCCGGGGATCGCGACGTCGAGGGCGAAGGCGAGCACGTCGGCGTCACCGTTCGGCGCCGCGTTGGCGAGGTCGCGCGCGGCCGCGTCGAGCGCGGAGCCCGGCCGGTCGGCGATGGCGACGCGCATGCCGCGCGCAAGCAGTTTGTGCGCGGTGGCAAGGCCGATGCCGCTCGCCCCGCCGGTGATGACGGCGGCGTTGCCGGGGGCTATCGCGGCGTTGTCGGGGGAAAGCGCCGGGAGGTGGGTGTCGGTCATCGGGGGGTCATCCTGTCTGCGGGGGAGCCGACAGTGTAGCCGCATGGCGGGCGGGTGTGAACACGCGGGCGGCGAAGGGACGGCGGATCTACCGCCAGCTCTAAGCCTTCTTCAGGAACTCGGTCTTCAGCACCAGTCCCTTGACCTGGGCGGTGGAGCCCTCGATCTCGGCCGGGTTGTCGGTCAGCCGGATGTTCTTCACCACCGTGCCGCGCTTCAGCACGGTGGAGGACCCCTTGACCTTGAGGTCCTTGATGATGGTGACGCTGTCGCCTTCGGCGAGCACGGCGCCGTTGGAATCCTTGGTGGGTACGGTCATGGGCGGGGCTTTCGGTTGGGAACGCGGACAGTCTGGCCAGCGCCGGGCAGTTTCCGCCTGCGCGAGGTCTGGCGATGCAGTGCCTCTCGGCGGACGGAAAGTAAACCGTCCCCGGCGGCGGCGCGGCCATGTTTTCGGCGAATTCGCAATCTGTTATCGTAGGGGAAGGTCGCCGGCGCAAGAGGCGCGGCGGGATCGTTCGGTTGGAGGGGTGATGTCTGATCTTCTTTCGGGGCGCATGAACCGGCGCGGGTTTCTTGCCGGCGCGGCGGCGGGCGCGGCCGGCGTCGGGCTTTCGGGCGCAACGCTGGACGCGCTGGCGCAGAGCAAGCCGGCGCTGGCGGTTCCGGTTCTCGGCCCGCCGGCCGTGATGTATGCGGCGCTCGCCGATGGCGGCCACCAGCTGCCGGCCATCCCGGTCGACAAGCTGCACCCGCGGCTGGTGCGCCAGGTCGTCATCGACCCGACCTTCGAGAAGCCCGGCACGATCGTCGTCGATACCTCGACGCACTACCTCTATTTCGTGCTCGAGGGAAAGCGAGCGATCCGCTACGGCGTCAGTCTCGGCAAGGCCGGCTTCGACTGGACCGGCAGCGCCACGGTGCAATTCAAGAAGGCCTGGCCGGTGTGGACGCCGCCGCCGGAGATGATCAAGCGCAAGCCGGAGCTGGCGAAATATGCCGACGGCATGCCGCCCGGCCCGCAGAGTCCGCTGGGCGCCCGCGCGCTCTATCTGTTCAAGAACGGCCAGGACACGATGTACCGCCTGCACGGCACGCCGGAATGGAGCTCGATCGGCAAGAACGCGTCGTCGGGCTGCGTGCGCATGCTGAACCAGGACGTGATCGACCTGCACGCGCGCGTCAGCGGCCCGACGCCGGTGCATGTGCGCCACTCGATGTATCTCGGCGCCAACTCCTCGGCCATGCCGTCCTCGTCGCCGACCACGGAAGCGATCGATTCCGGCGTGCCGGAGGGGGCGGAGGCGCTGTAGGGGGCTTTCTCCAGCACCCTGAGCGGGTCCCGCTGCTTCGCAGCTCCCGCTCGTTCGATGCCTTTCGTCATGCCCCCGGCATGACGAATTCGCCTCCGGCGAACCGGCATCTCACCCCGCAGGGAGAAGGTAGGGCGCGCGTCACGACGTGTCGCGGAATTCGACCGCCGTCACCGTGAACGGGCGCGGCATGGCCACGCGATCACGTGCGAGGAAGGGCATCGCAACCGACCGCCGCATCCGCGCGGCCAGGTTGCGCAGCATCAGCGCCAGCGCCCGGAGCGAGGCGGCAAGACGCATTGCGTCGGCGGGAGCGTGGCCGCGCTGGACATTCATCGCGTCGGGTTGCCTCGCCGGCGCGTTCGATGCGCGGCCGGCGGCGAAGCCGCCCGCGACGTCGACGGCCTGCCAGAGGCACGCCAGCACGAGGCGGCGGACGAAGGCGGAGCGCTCCGCGCACCGGTCGGCGAGGTCGGCCAGCGCCAGCAGCAGCGCCACGATGCGCTCCAGCATGTCCACCCCTGTCTTCGCCTTCCCGTGCATCGCCGGCTCCCGTTTCGCGCGGGAATCATGCGGGAGGGGCGAGGGGGTGTGGACAAAGGGAGCGAAAGATTGCTGACAGCTGGTGACAGATGGGGTTGGCCGAGGGCTGTTTTGCTCGCGTGTCGGCGGGACTTCGCATTCGCTTTGATGTATCGGCTGCTGATACGCCGGTTGATTTATGTATCAACAAGCGATACATCATTCAGGTGATCGTTTCGCTCAAAGGCAAATTCGCGGCGGCCGTGGTTGCCGGCAGGGCGGTCAAGGGCTTTCCGGCCGATCTGCTCGCGGCGGCGGAGCGAAGGATGCAGGCGGTGGACAACGCGCATGTGCTGGCGGATTTGCGTTCGCCGCCGGGCAACAGGCTGGAAGCCCTGAAGGGCGGCCGCGCCGGCCAGCATTCGATCCGCATCAACGACCAGTGGCGCATCTGCTTCGTATGGACCGACGCGGGCGCCGAGGATGTCGAGATCGTCGACTATCACTAGAGAGGTTTGTTCATGAACATCCGTTTCGCCCGTCCCGTCCATCCCGGCGAGTTCCTGCGCGAGGACTATCTGGTTCCCCTCGGCATGAGCGCGGGGGCTCTCGCGCGCGAACTGCGCGTCCCGCGCACCCGCATCGAACGGATCGTCAAGGAGGAGATCGGCGTGACGCCCGACACGGCGCTGCGGCTGGCCAAATTCTTCGACACCACGCCGGAGTTCTGGATGAATTTCCAGACGGCGTGGCAACTGGCCGCCGAGGCGAAGGCGAAGCAGGCCGAGCTCGGGCAGATCAGGGTGATGGAGCGGGCGGGGTAGGCGTCTTTTCAGGGTTCTTGGCGAGCCGGTGCATATTTGATATATATCGAGCTGGATGGAGATCACCTGGAATCCGGACAAGAATGCCGAACTGAAGCTGCGCCACGGGATCGGTTTCGAGAGTGTCCTAGTGGCAATCTCCGACGGCCGGCTGCTCGAAAACCGGAGCCATCCGAGCCTCGGCCGATACGGACATCAGAGGCAACTGATCGTGGAGATCTCCTTCTATGCGTGGGTGGTGCCGTACGTGGGCGATGGGGAGACGCTGTTCCTGAAAACGATGTTTCCCAGCCGCAAGGCGACGAAACGATATTTGGAGCGCAGATCGTGAGCAACAAGATCCTGGACATGACACCGGAAGAAGAGCGCGAACTGATCGAGTTGACCGAAAAGGAAGACGGCTGGATTTCGTCGCCCGACATCGAGAAGGATCGCGCATTCTGGATGGAAGCCGCGAAGCGGACGCTCGACGGCGAGCGGCAGCGCATCTCGATCTCGATCCCCAAGCGCGATCTTGCGCGGCTGAAGGCCAAGGCGGCCGAGGAAGGCATGCCCTACCAGACGCTGATCAATTCGATCCTGCATAAATATGTGGGGTGAGGGGCGGCGCACCTCCACCGTCGATGCTCTGCGTTGCATTTTCCGCGTTCGTCATCCCGGGCGACGGAGCGAAGCGACGGAGACCCGGGACCCATTGACCGGCGCGGCCGGGACGGGGATTGGGTGGTGCGGGTCGCCCCTGACTTGACGCCATAAACCCAGGATGAGGACCCGGCCGCGCTCGACGCGCGGGACCCAATGGGTCCCGGCTCGGCGCGGCTGGCGCCGCTTGGCCGGGATGACGGCGGGGGAGCGAAAAGTTTGAACCTTACGTAGTCCGTGAGACGAGTTCGCGAAGCCCATTCAGATTGGTGCGGTAATTTAATCTGTATTCGTCGAAAGGATGAAAATTGCCGCATTGTCTGCGCCAATCGGCATAACTCCATCCTGCCCGAAGGAATTCGGGAACGACGTAGCAAAATTCCAGCGTGCGTATCAGAAACATGAAGAGGTTGGATTCCTTGCCGTAATCGAATTCTGCCTTTGCTCCGTGGACATAGAAGTTCCTACACTTGACCGCCCTGTCGATAACGAATTCTAGGTCCTCGAAATCATCGCCGTGCTGCTTGATGACGTCTGCCGCCCAGTGCTTGA
>JAUYMV010000337.1 GCA_030698645.1 Mesorhizobium sp. | reverse complement strand
TGCGCAACGCCACCAAGGTGACGATCCACGTCGATGCGCCGGGCCTGGCGGCGACCGGGGCGGACGTCGCCGAGCTTGCCCTCGGCATGCTCCTGCGCGCCTATCGCTTCGACCGCCACAAGACCAAGAAGGACGAGGCCGAGGAAACACCGAGACGGGCCAAGGTGACGGTGGTGACGGCCGCCGCCGCCGCCGCGAAGAAGGCATTCGCGGATGCCGAGGCGGTTGCCGACGTCGTCGTTCTGGCGCGTGACCTCGTCAACGAGCCTGCCAACATCCTCTGTCCTGTCGAGTTTGCCGAGAAGGCGAGCGAACTCGGACGACTTGGCGTCAAGGTCGAGATCCTGGCCGAGAAGGACATGAAGAAGCTCGGCATGGGCGCGCTGCTCGGCGTCGCCCAGGGTTCGCCGCGCGGCGCCCGCATCGTCGTCATGCAGTGGAACGGCGGAAAGGCGAAGGACAAGCCGATCGCCTTCGTCGGCAAGGGAGTGACCTTCGACACCGGCGGCAATTCGATGAAGCCGGCGGCCGGCATGGAGGACATGAAGGGCGACATGGGTGGCGCCGCCGCCGTGACCGGCCTGATGCATGCGCTCGCCGCGCGCAAGGCCAGGGCGAATGTCGTCGGCATCATCGGGCTCGTCGAGAACGCGGTCGATGGCCACGCGCAGAGACCCGGCGACATCGTGACGTCGATGTCCGGGCAGACCATCGAAGTGCTCAACACGGATGCCGAGGGCAGGCTCGTGCTCTGCGACGCGCTCTGGTATTGCAACAGGCGGTTCGAGCCGAGCTTCATGGTCAATCTGGCGACCTTGACCGGCGCCATCATGGTGTCGCTCGGCCAGTATCATGCCGGCCTTTTCTCCAACAATGACGAACTGGCCGGACGGCTCACCGCCGCCGGGCTTGCGACGACGGAAAAAGTCTGGCGCATGCCGCTCGGCGCCGAATACGACAAGCTGATCGATTCGAAGAACGCCGACATGAAGAATATCGGCGGCCGCTTCGGTGGCGCGATCACGGCGGCGCAGTTCCTCCAGCGCTTCGTCGGCACCACGCCGTGGGCGCATCTCGATATCGCCGGAACGGCAATGGGATCGCCCGCGACGGAGATCAGCCAGTCGTGGGCCTCCGGCTTCGGCGTCCGCCTGCTGGAGCGGCTGGTGCGCGACAACTACGAGGGCTGATGGCCGAGATATTCTTCTATCACCTGACGGAATCGACGCTCGAGGACGCGCTGCCGGCGCTGCTCGAAAAGAGCATCGCGCGCGGCTGGAAGGTGGTCGTCCAGACCGGCAGCGAGGAGCGCCGCGACGCTCTCGACGGGCATCTGTGGACCTATCGCGACGACAGCTTCCTCGGCCATGGCCTCGCCAGCGAGCCGCACGCCAGCGACCAGCCGATCCTGCTGACGACCGCGGACGACAACCGCAACGATGCAAAGGTGCGTTTCTTCGTCGACGGCGCGTCACCCTGCGCGCTGGATGGCTACGAGCGCGCGATCTTCATGTTCGACGGCCACGACCAGCCCCAGGTCGAAGCGGCGCGGGTCCACTGGCGCGACATGAAGGCCGGCGGCCATTCGGTGGCCTACTGGCAGCAGGGCGAAGGCCGGCGCTGGGAAAAGAAAGCCTGACGCGCGGGCGGGGCTCCAAGCTTCACCGTTGGCCGGCGTTGCCCCGCATCTCTGCGCTTTTCGCGTCGGGCGCCCTTCGCCTCCGCGCAGCGGCCGTCGTGCCGCGACGGGTCTGCTTTTTCGCACCAGCACCTTGCGACGCGGCGCGGTTGTTCCACCACGCCATGAACGCATAGCCCGCGACAGCCCATAGAATTCGTCTCATTTCAAACTCCTCGAAGATATGAAATATAAGCCGCTGCGTCTCCCGGGGTTCCATCGAAGGGGATATCCGGGCGGCGCGCCGGCGTGTCGAAGTGCCGCCGGAGGGTGGCGCTGCCGCGCCTGTCGCAAGAGGTGTCGATGCGCATCCTTTTCCTGCTGATCCTGATCGCTGGCGTGCTGCTCGGCATCGGCTACCCGTTTGCCATCCAGAATTTTTCCGGGCGCGAGATCGGACGCTTTCCGGTCTATGACCGCGCATCTGGGTTCAAGCCGGTGGAAACGAACCTTTCCGCGTCCGACGCGCCGGTTCGCGTCCTTGTCGACATGACCTCGGTCGGCAATCTGGTGCTCAACGGGGCGCAGACCGCGCTGACGCTGACCGCCTCGACCGGCGGCCGGACGGTGCTCGCCAGCGCGCTGACCTTCGCGCACCAGGAGCCACGCAGCGACAACCCGCAGACCGGCGGCGTGATCTATCGCGACGACGCCGGGACAATCGCCTCCATCGACGACGGCACCTATCGCTTCTTCGTCGGCCCTGGCGACTCGGATTCGATCGAGATGCGCTCGGTGCATCTCGTGCTGCGCGCCGGCGGGCTGCCGATCGACGAGCGCGCCGTCCCGGTCGGCTACACCATGATGGCGGTCGGCTTCATAGGCCTGGTGCTGGCATTGCGCCGGCGCTCCCGGACGCCAGACGCCGATGATCGGCCCCCGCCGCCAAAATGGGGCCGCGGCTGATCAACTCTCAGGCTTCGGACTTTGCCGGACGCGAAGCGGGAAGGTCCGACGTCGTCAGATTTCGTCGAAGTCGCCCGAACGGCCCTTGCCGGAGGCGAAGCGCGCGGCGCCCGTCCTTCCTTCGCTCCGGAACGTCTCGGCGCTTTTCCACTCGCCGACCAGCGCCGCGGCCGGATCGAGCGCCCACTGGGCGAGCGCCGATTTTCGGTCGGCGCGCATGCAGGCCTGCGGGAAGCGCGAGATTTCGCGCGCGAGATCGATCGCCGTCGACAGCGCAGCGCCGTCCGGCGTGACGCGGTTGGCCAGGCCAATCGCCAGGCATTCGTCCGCCGCGACCTTGCGGCCGGTCAGGATCAGGTCCATCGCGCGGCCCTGGCCGACGATGCGCGGCAGCCGCACCGTGCCGCCGTCGATCAGCGGCACGCCCCAGCGCCGGCAGTAGACGCCCATATAGGCGCTTTCCTCCATCACCCGCATGTCGCACCACAGCGCCAGTTCCATGCCGCCGGCCACCGCCGGTCCGGAAATCGCCGCGATGACGGGCTTGGAGAGCGACAGGCGCGTCGGCCCCATCGGGCCCTTGCGCGGCTGGTCGTCACGGCCATCGAAGCTCTTGTCCAGGTCATGGTCGGCAAACCAGGATTCGTCGACGCCATCGGCCGCGCGCTTCAGGTCGAAGCCCGCGCAGAATGCGCCGGGCACTCCGGTCAGCACGGCGACCTTCAGATGCGGATCGCGCTCGAATGCGACGAAGGCCTTGAACAGCGCATCCGCCATCAGGGCGTCGACCGCGTTGCGGGCGTCGGGGCGATTGATCGTGACGATGGCGATCTCGCCGTCATGCAAGACGTCGATGCTCATTCGGCGATCCCTTCCTCATATTCGGCGGAAAGCGTCAGCCATTTTTCCTCGTGGCCGGCCAGCGTCGCGCTCAGGTCCGAGCGTTCCTTGCCGAGCTGGGTCACCGCCTTTGGATCTTTCTCATAGAGGGCCGGGTTCGACAACTGGTCCTCGATGCCGTCCAGCCGCTTGCGGATGCGGTCCATCAGCGCCTCGGTTGCCTTGATCTCCTTGGCCAGCGGCTCCATCGCGGCGCGCCGCTGCGCCGCGTCGCGGCGGCGGTCGGCCTTGGACGCCTTGTCTGCCTCGCGCTTTTCCTTGCGGTCGCCGGTCACGCCGGTGACCAGCTGGCGATAGTCGGCCATGTCGCCGTCATAGGGCTTCACCGAGCCGTCCTTGACCAGCCATAGCCGGTCGGCCGTCGCCTCGATCAGATGGCGGTCATGCGAGATCAGGATCACCGCGCCCGGAAACTCGTTCAGCGCATGGATCAGAGATTCGCGGCTGTCGATGTCGAGATGGTTGGTCGGCTCGTCGAGGATGAACAGGTTCGGTCCCTCGAAGGAGGCGAGGCCCATCAAAAGGCGGGCCTTCTCGCCGCCCGACAGGTCCTTCGCCGCCGTGTTCATCTTCTCGGTCGACAGTCCCATCTGCGCGACGCGCGCGCGGACCTTCGATTCGGGCGCATCCGGCATCAGCCGGCGGACATGCTCGAAGGCGTTCTCGTCGGGGCGCAGATCATCGAGCTGGTGCTGCGCGAAGATCGCCACCTTCAGCTGCGGGGCGATGGTGATGCCGCCGGTGTCCTGCTTCAGGCGGCCGGCGAGAAGCTTGGCGAAGGTCGATTTGCCGTTGCCGTTGGCGCCGAGCAGCGCGATGCGGTCGTCGGCGTCGATGCGCAGCGTCAAATTCTTCAGGATCGGTTCGCCGGGCGTATAGCCGACCGAGGCGTGGTTGATCGCGACGATGGGGGAGGCGGCTTCCTTGGCGGGCTCGGGAAAGGAGAATGGCCGCACCGTCTCGTGCGACAGGGCCGAGATCGGCTTCATCTTCTCCAGCGCCTTGATGCGCGACTGCGCCTGGCGCGCCTTCGACGCCTTGGCGCGGAAGCGCTCGACGAAAGCCTCCATGTGCTTGCGCGCCGCATCCTGCTTGCTGCGCTGCTTTTCCTGGTGTTCGGCCTGTTCGGTGGAGAGCCGGATGAACTGGTCGTATCCGCCGCGCCAGTAGGTCAGCTTCTTCTGGTCGAGATGGACGATCGAGTTGACGGCGCGGTTGAGCAGGTCGCGGTCATGGCTGATCAGCAGCACCGTGTGCGGATATTTTCCGACATAGTTCTCAAGCCACAGTGTGCCCTCGAGATCGAGATAGTTGGTCGGTTCGTCGAGCAGCAGCAGATCGGGCTCGGAAAACAGCACAGAGGCCAGCGCCACGCGCATGCGCCATCCGCCCGAGAAGGACGACGCCGGTCGCTGCTGCGCCTCGTCGTCGAAGCCGAGGCCGGCGAGGATCGTCGCGGCGCGCGATTCCGCGGTGTGCGCGTCGATGTCCGCCAGCCGCATGTGGATTTCGCCGATGCGCTCCGGGTCGGTCGCGGTCTCGGCTTCCGCGAGCAGCGCCACGCGCTCCGCATCGGCCTTCAGCACGATCTCGATCAGCGCTTCCTCGGTGCCGGGCGCCTCCTGGGCGACCTGTCCAAGGCGCAATCCCTTCGGCAGGCTGATCGTGCCGGTCTCCGGCGCCAGTTCTCCCGTGATGGCCTTGAACAGCGTCGTCTTGCCCGTGCCGTTGCGGCCGACCAGTCCGACCTTCGCGCCAGCCGGCAGGCTGAGCGAAGTATGGTCGAGAAGCAGCCGTCCGGCGATGCGGAGCGATAGATCGGAAATGGTCAGCATGGCCTGCGTTTTGCACGGCAGGCGCGGCTTCGCAAGTGCGACACGCCCGGCAGTGCCGGGCGCCGGGCTCTGGACTACGCTTTAACGGCCGCCTTGACGGCCTTCTTGGCGGCCTTTTTCGGCGGCGGCGGGTTGGCCGCTGCAAATGCCAGTTCCTCGGCGTCGCGCGCCATGCGCAGTTCGCGCAGCTTTGCCGTCTTCACCTTGCGCAGGCGCTCTTCCGTTGCGTGGTCGGCGAGCGCCGCGGATCGCGCCTGTTCGGCCTTCTGCGTCTTCTTGAAACGGACATCGGCACGCTCGCGTGCGTCTTTTGAACTCTCGGCCACCAGCATTCCCTTCGTACCCAATGGGGATAATCAGGACTATATATAGCAGGAAGCGGCGCGAATTTCAGAATTTTGTTGCCTGGCACACAATGTTAACCAAACGAAACACCGGATTTTCACGCGTCGACTGACGTCCGCCGGCGAAGGCACATGGACGCGCGGCCGCGATTGCGCGCTGCCTTGCCGGCCGATGCCGCCCTCGCGGCTGTTCGCGGCGACGCGTCGCCGCGAAGGATTTGCAGCCCCGGCGCGCCTGTGCTAGTTCGGGCCGACAGATGGCCGCTTCGGGAGACACCGGCGCGGCCGGCAGACAGTTTTTTTCGCGGGCAGGGGTGCATTCTGCCGCGAACCTGCTATTTTGCCCCGCCATCCGACTCGCTCACCGGCGATCACGCTGACGCTGCCCGCATGGGCGGTCCGTTCACACAAGAAGTAAGGACGTCACTTGCAGGTACTCGTTCGCGACAACAACATCGACCAGGCCCTGCGGGTCCTGAAGAAGAAGATGCAGCGGGAAGGTGTTTTCCGCGAGATGAAGGCCCGCCAGGCCTACGAAAAGCCGTCCGAGAAGCGCGCCCGCGAAAAGGCCGAAGCCGTTCGCCGCACCCGCAAGGCGGCGCGCAAGCAGCTGCAGCGCGAAGGCCTGCTGCCGGCTCCCAAGAAGAAGCCGCTGGTCGAACGTCCGCCGCGTCAGGCGTAAATCCGGCCGTCCTCGGTGCGCTGGAAGTAGATCAGGTCCAGCGTCAGCGACGGTTTTCCAAGCGTCGTCAGGATCGCGTGCGCCTGGCCCCGGTGGTGGGTCTGGTGGTTGAAGAAGTGCGCCAGCGCCGGAGCGAGGCGCTGCGAGACCGTGCGCATGTCGGTCACCGTCATGTAGGTGAAGCGTCCGGAGAGCGCCTTGTCGCTCAGCCCGCCGATCCAATCGGCAATCCGATTGTCTTCGACCTCCCGCGCCTTGGCCAGTTCGGCGAAGTCGCTAT
>JAUYMV010000327.1 GCA_030698645.1 Mesorhizobium sp. | reverse complement strand
GCGCTTCGTCGCGGCGATTCCGCCCCCGCTCGGCATCGGCACGATCCAGCTCGCGGACGGCACCTGCCCGAAGGGCTTTCTGGCCGAACAGGCCGGCCTCGACGGCGCGACCGATATCTCGTCCTTCGGCGGCTGGCGGCGATATGTGGCCAGCCTTGGCGTCGCCGCGTAGGCGATCGAAGCCAGCCCTACATCGCCAGTGCGGACTTCGGCTCGCTCTCGATCGCACTGCCGCGCCAGGCCGCCCGTTGGCCGGTCTTCGCGGCAAAGACGGCCCCGATCCCGAAGATGACGGGTTCCGAAACGTCGATCGCCTGCATGGATGACGCGAGCGTCTCGAGTGTGCAGCTCAGCAGGCGCTGTCCGGGCCTTGTGATGGCCGAGGCGAGCGCGACGGGGGTCCCGGGCGAAAGACCCTGCGCCAGCAATCTGTCAGCGATCTGGCCGACGGTGCGCGCGCCCATGTAGTAGATCGTCGTGCAGGACGGATCGGCGAGCGCGCGCCAGTCGAGGTCGTCGGGCAGGTCGCTCTTGCGGGAATGTCCGGTGACGAAGCGGACGGACCGTGAATGGTCGCGATGCGTCAGCGAGACGCCGAGTGCGGCCGCCATCGCCAGCGCCGAGGTGATGCCGGGCACGATGTCCACGGGGATGTTCTCGGCTTCGAGGCGCGCGATCTCCTCGCCGGCGCGGCCGAAGATCATCGGGTCGCCGGACTTCAGGCGCACGACGCGCTTGCCTGCCTTGGCGAGCTTGACCATCAGGTCGTTGATGTCTTCCTGGCGGCAGCTTTCGCGGCCGCCGCGCTTCCCGACCAGCATCCGCTTGGCCTCGCGCCGGGCGAGTTCCAGCACCTGGTCGGAGACCAGGTCGTCGAAGAGGATGACGTCGGCCGCCTGCAACGCGCGAACCGCCTTCAGTGTCAGCAGTTCGGCGTCGCCGGGGCCAGCGCCGACCAGGGTGACGCGGCCGCCGCCGTCGCGCGGGCCCGATGCGAGTTGCCCGATGTCGCGCGCCAGACGATCTTCGTCGGCGGCGGTCGGCGCCGGGCCGAACGCCCGATCGACGAAACGCTCCCAGAAGGCGCGGCGCTGCGCCCCCGGTGTCAGTCGCGCCGCGATGCTCCGCCGCATCGAGCCGCCGAGTTCGGCCCAGGCGCCGAGCGAAGGCGGCAGCAGCGTCTCGATCCGGCGGCGGATCGCCTGGCCGAGAATGGGCGCCGCGCCGCTGGTCGAGATGCCGACGACCACCGGGGAGCGGTTGACGATCGTGCCGAACTGGAACTGGCAGAACTCCGGCCGGTCGATGACATTGACCGGAACGCCGGCAGCCATTGCCGCGCCGTGAAAGGCGCCGGCCTCGACCTCCGAGGCCGCATCGCAGACAGCAAGCGCCGCGCCCTCCAATATGTCGGGCGTCCAGTGCCGGTCGTGATGGACGATCGCGCCCGACAGGGACGGATCGGCGATCAATGCCGCGAACTCGGCCGCAAGGTCGGCAGCCGGTGCGAAGACATGCACCTCGGCTCCTGCGGCGGCAAGCAGCTCCGCCTTCCACGCCGCGGCGTCCGACCCGCCGGCAATCACAACGCGCTTGCCCTCTAGGGGCAGGAAGACCGGGAGCACGGCGAGCTTGGCCATGCGGGCGGGCCGATGTTCACTCGGCAGCCTGGAGATGTCCTTCATCGAGAATTCCCCTGATTTCGGCGCGGCAGGAGCCGCAATTGGTTCCGGCCTTCAAAGCGATGCCGATGTCGTCGACGCTCGCGCACCCAGCGGCGGCGGCGTCTGCGATCTGGTTGAGGCCGACATTGAAGCAGGAGCACACGATGCGCTCGACACTCGGCGTCGGCGTCGCCGCGCGTCCGGACAGAAGCGCCCGGCGCGTCGTCTCGTCGATCGGCAGCGGCGAGCCGAAAAGCGAGAGCAGCCAGTGACGCTCGGGCAGTGACCCCGGCCGGCCGACGAACAGCGCATCCGAGAGCCTGCCGTCCCGATCGGTGACCGCGGCGCGGTAAAGGGTGTTGCGCTTGTCGCTGTAGTCGAGGCGGTTGGCGGGCGAACCCGGATCGAGCAGCCGCTGGCCGAGCAGGATGCCCTGATCGCCCGGCTCCGGTCCGGCCAGTTCGTGCAGCCAGCCGCCCTCGATGGCGCGGCGGCTCCAATGGATGAAGCCGGTCGGCCGCAGATCGCGCCGCGTGACGAAGAAGCCTGCCCAGGCAATCGCCTCGCGGACGATGCGCACCGGCACATGTTTCAGTTCCGGCTGGCCGGAAAAGGGATCGGTGGCCGGATTGGACAGCGATCCCGTGGACGCCCCGGCAGCGAACTGGCCGCTCCAGTGCATCGGCAGGAAAGCGTCGCCCTGGCGCTGCTCCGAGGTGATCCTGACCTTGGCGCGGGCGCGGCCGAAACGGCTGTCGAGCCGGGCGAAATCGCCGTCGGCCAGTCCGAGAAGGCTGGCGTCGGCTGGATGCAGGTCCACCATCGGCTCCGGCGCATGCGACATCAGCCGCGGCACCGCGCCGGTCCGCGTCATCGTATGCCATTGGTCGCGCAGGCGGCCGGTGTTGAGCGCGATGGGGTGTGTCGCATCGACGGCAATCGCCGGACCCTCCTGGCGGACGGCCACGAAATGCGCGCGACCGTCAGCTGACGGAAAGCCGCCGTCGCCAAGCAGCCGCGCCGCGCCGGCTGCGTCGCCGGTCCGTACGGGCCAACGTACCGGCTCCAGCGTCTGGTAGTCGGCGTCCGAGAGCCCTGCCACTCCGCCGAGATCGAACAGCCGCGTTCCGCCGTTCTCGAAAGCCGACAGCGCGGCATGTTCGCGGAATATCTCGGCGGGGCCCACATAGGGAAAGGCAGTGCCAAAACCCATGCGGTGCGCGACCTGTGCCATCGCCCACCAATCCGGCCTTGCCTCGCCCGGCAACGGCGAAAAGCCGCGCTGGCGCGAGATGCGGCGCTCGGAATTGGTCACGGTGCCATCCTTCTCGCCCCATGCGGCGGCGGGTAGGAGTACATCGGCAAAGCGCGTCGTATCGGTCCGGACGACATCGGAAACGACGACGAAGTCGCACTGCTTCAAGCCGCGCCTGACGCGTTTGGCGTTGGGCATGCTGACCGCCGGATTGGTGCCGATGACCCAGAGCGCCTTGATGCGCCCGTCGGCAACGGCATCGAACATGTCGACCGCCTTGAGGCCCGGATGGCGCGAAA
This sequence comes from Mesorhizobium sp., assembly GCA_030698645.1. Classification (GTDB taxonomy): domain Bacteria; phylum Pseudomonadota; class Alphaproteobacteria; order Rhizobiales; family Rhizobiaceae; genus Mesorhizobium_A. The sequence continues at coordinate 19,929 of JAUYMV010000327.1, read as the reverse complement.
TGGCGGGCGCGTTCCAGAAGCGGCCGACGCGCTCGATCGCGCCCGGATCGTCGAATGCCATATGGGCGGCGAGCTGGTTGGCAAGCCCGCCGACCTCGCGGCCGCCCATGGCGTTGGGCTGGCCGGTGACCGAGAAGGGACCCGCGCCCGGCCGGCCGATGCGACCGGTGGCGAGGTGGCAGTTGATGATGGCGTTGACCTTGTCGGTGCCATGCGCCGACTGATTGACACCCTGGCTGTAGACCGTGACGGTGCGCTCCGTCGCGGCGAACCAGCCGTAGAGCATGGCCACGTTCTCGGCCGCGAGGCCACAGCCCTCGGCGACATGCGCGACGCTCGGCGCATCGGCTTCGGCAAGCGCCAGCGCGGCCGAAAAGCCGTTGGTGTGGTTGGCGATGAAGGCGTCGTTGGTGACGCCGGCGCGGGCGAGATGCGCCAGCAATCCGTTGAAGAGCAGCACATCGCTGCCGGCCTTCAGCGCCAGATGCAGGTCGCAGTCGGAAGCCGTCGCGGTTCGGCGCGGATCGACGACGACGATCCGTGTGCCGCGCGCGCGGCGCGAAGCGAGCATCCGCTGGTAGAGCACCGGGTGGCACCAGGCCGTGTTCGAGCCGACGAGGACGATCAGGTCGGCCGCGTCGAAATCCTCGTAGATACCGGGCACGATATCCTCGCCGAAAGCGCGCCGGTGGCCGGCGACCGAGGAGGCCATGCAGAGCCGCGAATTGGTGTCGATATTGCCCGAGCCGATGAACCCCTTCATCAGCTTGTTGGCGACGTAATAGTCCTCGGTCAGCAACTGGCCGGACACATAGAAGGCGACGGAATCGGCACCGTGCCTGGCGATCGTCTCGGCGAAGCGCCCTGCAATGAGGTCGAGCGCCGCTTCCCACCCGGCCTGCTTGCCGCCGATCTCGGGATGCAGCAGCCGTCCGTGCAACCCCATCGTCTCGGCGAGCGCCGAGCCCTTGGAGCAAAGCCTGCCGAGATTGGCCGGATGGTCGGGGTCGCCGCGGACGCTCGTTACGTCCGCGGCGGCCTCCGCGAGCACGCCGCAACCGACCCCGCAATAGGGGCAGGTCGTCCTCACCGGGCGTGCTTCATGCATCGTCAGGCGGCCCGGCTTGCCAACGCTTCCAGCGCGATGAACAAGTTTTCACCGTCGATGCGCACCGGGATCGTCCGCACCACACCCTCGTCAGCGCCCTGCGCCTTGCCGGTTTCCAGCGAGATCACCCAATTGTGCAGCGGACAGGTCACCGATGCATCGTGCACGATGCCCTGGCTCAACGGACCGCCCCTGTGCGGGCAATGGTCCTCGATGGCGTAGACCTTGTCGTCGCCGGTGCGGAAGACGGCAATCCGGCCTTGCGGCGTCGCCACGCAGCGGGCGCCGCGGCGCGGAATGTCGTTGATCGATCCGATCGGGGTCCAGATCATGATCCTACTCCGCCGCCTGCGCATAGCCGACGGTCGCCATCGGCCGGAATTCGTGCTTGTCCTTGCCGGAGACGCGCTCCTCCCAGGGGTCGACCTGCGCGAATGTCTGGCTGAAGACGAAGCGGTCGAAATAGCCCTGCCGCTTCTCCGCATCGTCCATGATCTGGCGGCGGATCTCGTCGAGCCCGATGCGCTTCGCCCATTTGTAGATGCGCTCGAGATAACGGCCCTGCTCGCGATACATCTGCGTCAGCGCGACGATATGGACGAGCGCGTCGTCCTCGGTCTTCACGAGCCCCAGAACCTCCGTGCCCTTGATGTCGAGGCCGGCTGCGCCTGCGAAATGGATCTCGTAGCCGGAATCGACACAGATCACGCCGACATCCTTGCAGGTCGCCTCGGCGCAGTTGCGCGGGCAGCCCGACACGCCCATCTTCACCTTCGCCGGCGTCCACGATCCCCACATGAACTTTTCGATGCGGATGCCGAGCCCGGTCGAATCCTGCGTGCCGAAGCGGCACCAGTCGGTTCCGACGCAGGTCTTCACCGTGCGCAGGCCCTTGGCATAGGCATGGCCCGAGACGAAGCCGGCCTTGCCGAGATCCGCCCAGACGGCGGGCAGATCCTCCTTGCGGATTCCCAGCATGTCGATGCGCTGGCCGCCGGTGACCTTGACGGCGGGAATCGCGAACTTGTCGACCACGTCGGCGATGGCGCGCAGTTCGTGCGACGACGTCATGCCACCCCACATGCGCGGAACCACCGAATAGGTGCCGTCCTTCTGGATGTTGGCGTGGGCCCGCTCGTTGATGAAGCGCGACTGGTAATCGTCCGCATACCCGTCCGGCCAGTCGCAGACGAGGTAGTAGTTGAGCGCCGGCCGGCACTTCGCGCAGCCGCACGACGTCTTCCACTCCAGTTCCTGCATGACCGCGGGAATGGTCTTGAGATGCTTGGCCTTGATCAGCCGGCGCACGTCGTCATGGCCGAGGTCGGTACAGGTGCACATCGGCTGGACGGCGGCGGGATTGTAGCCGTCGCCGAGCGTCAGGGTCATCAGCTTCTCGACCAGCCCTGTGCAGGACCCGCAGGAGGCCGAGGCCTTGGTGTGCGCGCGCACGCCGTCGAGCGTGGTCAGGCCCTTGGCCGTGATCGCGCCGGTGATCTTGCCCTTGCAAACGCCGTTGCAGCCACAGATCTCGGCGTCATCCGCCAAGGCCGCAACGGCCGCCAGAGGGTCCGCGCCGGGTCCTCCCTGGTGCACCTGGCCGAAGATCAGGGTCTCGCGCATCTGCGAGATGTCGGTCGCCTTCTTCTGCAAGTCGGCGAACCAGGCGCCGTCCGACGTCTCGCCGAACAGCACGGTGCCGATGATGCGGTTCTCTTTCAGGACGATGCGTTTGTAGATTCCGGCCGAGGCGTCGCGCAGGACGATCTCGTCGCGGTCCTCGCCATCGGCGAAATCGCCGAGCGAGTAGAGATCGATGCCGGTCACCTTGAGCTTGGTCGGCGTCTCGGAATGGGTGAAGCGCGACGACGTATCGCCCGCCAGATGCGATGCGGCGACCCGCGCCATCTGGTAGAGCGGCGCGACGAGGCCATAGACATTGCCCGCGACCTCGGCGCATTCGCCAAGCGATAGGATCGCCGGATCGGAGGTCAGCATGCCGTCGTCGACGACGATGCCGCGGTTGACCGCCAGACCTGCGTCCTTCGCCAATGCAGCGTTCGGGCGAATGCCCACCGCCATGACGACCAGGCTGGCCGGGATGATCCGACCGTCCTTCAGCTCGACGCCGGTGACCTTGCCCTCGCCGAGGATCGCCTTCGTGTCGGCCTTGGTGATGACCGTGATGCCGCGCTGCTCGATCGCCTTCTGCAACAGATAGCCGGCGGCCGGATCGAGCTGGCGCTCCATCAGCGTCGGCATGAGATGAAGCACCGTGACGTCCATGCCGCGCGCGTTCAAGCCAGCCGCCGCTTCGAGGCCGAGCAGTCCGCCGCCGATGACGACCGCCTTCTCGCGCGATTGCGCCGCCAGCAGCATCGCGTCGACATCGTCGAGGTCGCGATAGGTGATGACGCCGGGCAGCCGGTGGCCGGGAACCGGCGGGATGAAGGGCGTCGATCCGGTCGCGATGACGAGACGGTCATAGGGCTCGATCACGCCGTGGTCGGACGTCACCGTCTTGGCGACGCGGTCGATCGCGACGACCTTGTGGCCCTTGTAGAGGGTCACGCCATGCTCGATGTACCAGCCGTCGCCATGGATGACGATGTCGTCGAAGGTCTTCTCGCCCGACAGCACCGGCGAGAGCATGATCCGGTCGTAGTTGACGCGAGGCTCGGCGTTGAAGATCGTGACGTCGAAGCGGCCCGGCGCCGTCTCGAACAGGTGTTCCAGCATGCGTCCCGGCGCCATGCCGTTGCCGATGACGACGAGTTTCTGTGCCATGGCGTGTGCTACTCCGCCGCTTCGACGAAGCGGTGGCGTTCGTAGAGGAACTTCAGCACCGCCTCCCGGCTCTTGAGGTAGGTTCGGTCGGAGGCCAGCGCGATGCGGGCGCGCGGGCGCTGCAGCGGCACGTCCAGCACCTCGCCGATCGTGGCGCCAGGGCCGTTCGTCATCATCACGATGCGGTCCGACAGCAGCACCGCCTCGTCGACGTCATGGGTGATCATGATCACCGTGTTTCCGAGCCGCGTATGGATCTCCATCATCTGGTCCTGCAGATGCGCGCGGGTCAGCGCATCGAGCGCGCCGAACGGTTCGTCGAGCAGCAGGATCTTAGGCTCCATGGCGAGCGCGCGGGCTATGCCGACGCGCTGTTTCATGCCGCCCGAAATCTCCGCCGGGCGCTTGTCGGCGGCGTGCGCCATCTGCACGAGGTTGAGGTTCTCCAGGATCCAGTCATGCCGCTCGGCCCTGGTCTTCCGGCTCCCGAAAACCTTGCTGACGGCCAGGTTGACGTTTTCATAGACGGTCAGCCATGGCAGCAGGGAGTGGTTCTGGAACACCACCGCGCGGTCGGGACCCGGCTCGTCGACCTGCTTGTTCTCCAGCAGTACCGCCCCGGTCGAGACCTGGGTCAGGCCGGCGACGAGGTTGAGCAGGGTCGATTTCCCGCAGCCGGAATGGCCGATGATCGAGACGAACTCGCCCTTGTCGATGGTGAGGCGGATGTCGCGCAGCACTTCGGTGGATTGCGCGCCGCGGGTGAAGGTCTTGCCGATGTGGTCGAGCTTGAGATAGGCGGACATGTGCATCGCTCCGTTCAGTTGACCGCGGCGCCGCGGGTGACGATCCGGCCGACGAAGCTGACGAGCTTGTCGAGCATGAAGCCGACGAGGCCGATGTAGACGAGCGCCACGATGATGTCGGTGAGGCGCGACGAGTTCCACGCATCCCAGATGAAGAAGCCGATGCCGACGCCGCCGGTCAGCATCTCGGCAGCGACGATGGCCAGCCAGGACAGGCCGGCGCCGATCCTGAGCCCGGAGAAGATGTAGGGGGCGGCCGCGGGAATCATGATCTTGAAGAAGAACTCGATCTGGTTCAGCCGCAGCACGCGCGCGACGTTGCGATAGTCCTGCGGAATATTGCGGATGCCGACCGCCGTATTGATGATGACCGGCCAGATCGAGGTGATGAAGATGACGAAGATCGCCGAGGGCCGCGAGTCGAGGAAGGCGGCGAGCGACAGCGGCAGCCACGCCAGCGGCGGCACGGTGCGCAGGACCTGGAAGATCGGATCGAGTCCGCGCATCGCCCAGATCGACTGGCCGATCAGCGCCCCGATCAGCACGCCCAGCACCGCGGCGAGACCGAAGCCGTAGGCGACGCGCTCCAGCGAGACCAAAACGCGCCAGCCGAGCCCGATGTCCTGGGTTCCGTATTCGAAGAACGGATTGACGATCAGGTCCCTGCTCTGCGCCCACACCTCGGAGGGCGGCGGGAGCGACGAACCCGGTCCGGAGAAGGCCGCCTGCCAGACGCCGAGCAGGATCGCCAGCACGACGATCGGCGGGAGGACGTTCTGGCCGATCATCGTGGCGATCGCTGCGAAGTCGATGCGCCTTCGCGGCGTCGCCGCGAGCGGGACGACCGTGGCGGAAGCGCTCCGCGTCTTGAACTGTCCGGCGACGACAACGTCGCCCTTGGTAGCGACGTGGACGTCGCTCTTGGCGGCTGGAAGAGACATCTGGCTTGCCTTTCTTTCGGGGAGATGGCCGGCGTCCTGGACGCCGGCCATTCGGTCACGCGGTCAGGCGAAGGCCTTGATCGACAGGCTGTCGAGATAGGCGGTGGGGTCGGTGGGATCGAACACCTTGCCGTCGAAGAAGGTCTCGATGCCGCGGCTGTCGCCCGACGGCGTGTCGGTCAGGCCGAGGCCCTTCGCCGCCTGAAGCCAGAGGTCCGAGCGGTTGGTGTTGTCGACCATCGCCTTGACGTCGGTCGTGCCGGGAAACTTGCCCCAGCGGATGTTCTCGGTCATGAACCAGGTGTCGAGGCTCTTCCAGGGATAGGACGTCTCGCCCTTCTCGCCCCAGAATTTCATCAGCAGGTTGGTGCCGGCCGCGGTGCGGCCGTTGCCGTAGTTGATGTCGCCCTTGATGCGGCCGATGATGTCGGCCGTCGGCACGTTGTACCACTGGCGCCTGCCGATGATCTCGGCCATCTCCTGCTTGTTTTCCTGTTTGTCGCACCATTGCTGGGCTTCCATCGTCGCCATCATGATGGCGAGCGTGGCATTCGGATTCTTGTCGACGAAGGCGGCCCGCATGCCGAGGATCTTCTCGGGATGGCGGAACCACATTTCACCCGTCGTCAGCGCGGTAAAGCCGATCTTCTGGTGCACGAGCTGCTCGTTCCACGGTTCGCCGACGCAGAAGGCGTCCATATTGCCGACCTTCATGTTGGCGACCATCTGCGGCGGCGGGACGACGATCAGGTCGACGTCCTTGTCGGGATCGATGCCCCCGGCCGCGAGCCAGTAGCGCATCCACAGATCGTGCGTGCCGCCGGGAAACGTCATGGCGACGCTGGCCGCCTTTCCGGCTGCCTTCTTGGCCGCGAACCTCTCCTTGAGCGCGCCGGAATCCAGCCGAACGTCGGTGTCGGCATATTCCTGCGCGACGGAGATGCCCTGGCAGTCCTCGTTCAGGCTGAGCAGCGTGTACATCGGCAGAGGCTGCTTGTTCTGCATCACCGCGCCGGACGAGTAGAGATGGACCTTGGGTCGCAGGATGTGGCCGCCATCGATGCCGCCGCTGTCGCCGCCGAGCGCCATGTTGTCGCGCGTCGCGCCCCAGGACGCCTGTTTCAGCACCTCGACGTTCGGTACGCCGTATTTCTCGAACAGGCCTTTCTCCTTGGCGATGATCAGGGGCGCTGAGTCCGTCAGCGCGATGAAGCCGAGCTTGGCGCCGGTGACCTCGGGGCCAGCCGCGGCCGCATGGGCGCCGGACGGCAGCAATTGCCGCGCGGCCGCGAGCAGCGCCGCGGTTGCGGTTGCGCCCGCGAGAAGATCGCGGCGGTTCAGCTTCGGTATTCCGGTATCGGTCCTGGCCATTGCGTTCTCCTGTTCGCAAAATTGTTCCTGGCGCTTGCGCGGACCGCCCCAAAACGAAAAACGCCGCCAACTGAAGAGCGAAGCCGGTGCGGTGCACCGGATCGTCTGCGGTTGGCGGCGTTGCCATTTCGGGGCGCCCGTCATTGGACGCCAATTCTTTGGTCTCTCGACCTGATCTACACTAAGCACGAACCGTGCCAGTTCGCCTTCCGGCGGCCGGCGCCTTTTGAATCAACGACATGGAGGGTTCACCCTTTGGTGCCGCCCTGCACGCAAAGGGCGCAAACATAGTCAGTCGCCACATCCCGGCGCACAGAAATTGTGCAGTGCGGCAAACTGCCTGCGGTTCAATCGACTGTCGAAGAGGCGCCCTGGCGCTCGATATAGGCGTCGATCCGGTCGGGATCGAACATCTCGCCGTCGAAGAATCCGTCCGGGCCGAGGACCAGGCTGGCGCCGGCCGAGCCGACCGGCGTCGCTGTCTTGAGCGCACCTTCGACCTTCGCATTCGCGCCGGGCAGGGCGACGCCGAGCGGCTTCAGCGCGGCGCGGTAGAGATCCGGCCGGTAGCAGTCGCGCGCGATCGCGACGTTGTCGGCGGAGTGCTCGACCTGCCCCCAGCGGACCATCTGGGTGTAGAACCACAGCGCGTGGCTCTTCCAGGGAAAGTTCGCCGCCTTGTCGAAGGGCAGGAAGAAGTCCTTCACATGGCGCTCGGCGCCGCCGCCGAGACGAAGATTTCCGGTCAGGATCGGCATCTGCACCTCGGCCGGCTGACCGAGAAAGCCCGGCTGCGCCATAACGGCCGTCAGGTCTCCGTGGTTCGCCGGGTCCTGGCACCAGCGCGCCGAATGGTGCAGCGCGCGCAGCAGCGCGGCAAGCGCGTCCGGGTTCTCGTTGGCCCAGGATTTTCGCGCGCCGATCACCTTCTCCGGACTGTTCTTCCAGATCGCCGCCTTGACCGTCGCGATGTGGCCGGTGCCCGCCGCCACCGATGCGCTGTTCCAGGGCTCCCCGACGCAATACCCGTCGATGCGGCCGGCGGCGAGCGCATCCGCCATGAAGGGGGGCGGAACGATGAGGATGTCGATGTCGCCGAGCGGATCGATGCCGCAGGCCGCCAGCCAGTAGCTCAGCTCGTATTTATGGCCCGAATGCGGGTGCACCACCGCGAAGCGGAGCGGGTCATGGCCGGCCCGCGCCCGTTCGCCGATCAGCGCTTTCAGCGCCGCGCCCGTGCGGGCCGGGTCGAGATCGGGAAGCGCGCCATGCGCCGCCATGCCGGTCCAGACGGCGTTCGAGACCGTGACGCAATTGCCGCCGAGGCCGAGCGAGAACGGGACGATCGTGTCCGAGGCCAGCGGCGTCAGGCCGAGATTGCACGCGATCGGCATCGGTCCGAGCATGTGCGCGAGGTGGAAATGCCCGATCGCGATCCGGTCGCGGATGTTTGCCCAGGACGTCTCGCGGTGGAGCGTGAGTTCGACGCCCTCGCGCGCCGCGAAACCGAACTCCCGGGCCGCGACCAGCACAGCACTGTCGAAAAGCGGCATGAAGCCCGCATGGACATGGTGTTCACCGGCCATCGTCAGTCCTCTTCCGTCGGCCCGAGCAGCCCGGCAGCTGTGATCAGGCTGTCGGCGATCTGACTTATCTTTCGGTTCTGGTTCATCGCGGTCTTGCGCAGCAAGGCGTAGGCGTCTTCCTCGGACAGGCCGCGCGACTGCATCAGGATGCGTTTTGCCCGGTCGACCAGTCTGTGGCCCTTGAGCTCGCTGCGCATGTCCTCCAGTTCGCGCGCCATGCGCGAGAACGCGTTGAAGCGGCTGATCGCCATGTCGAGGATCGGCTTGACGCGCTCCTGGCGCAGTCCGTCGATGATGTAGGCCGACACGCCGGCATCGACGGCCGCCTCGATCGACGCCTTGTCGGAGCGGTCGACGAACATGGCGATCGGCCGTTTGACCGCGCGCGACAGCTGAAACATGTTTTCCAGCATGTCGCGATTGGGGTTCTCCAGATCGATGACGATGACGTCGGGTTCGACCTCGGCAATCCGCCTGGCAATGCCGGTGACGTCGTGGATGACGGTGACGCGATCATGGCCCGCCTCGCGCAGACCGGCCTCGATCACCGCGGCGCGAATGCGGTTTTCGTCGATGACCAGGATGGAGAGCGTACCGGATTCCATAACGCCATTGTGCGCATGGCGGCTGATTGTGCAATGCGGCACAGGGCGGCTCCTTGCACCGCGCAATCGGGTCCAACCGGCGCCTCCGCAACGGGCAGGGCGTCGAAGGTAGTCCTCCGCACTCCGTGGCGATAGCGCCGGCGCCCTGCCGGCGGTCCGAACCTTTGTTAGATCTTTCACAGACGCTGCCGTCTCGATGCGCGAGCTTACGTTACGAAAACCGCCCGAAGGATGCCGGCAGGCCCGGCTTCGGACGAGCCTCAACAGCGAGAATGAAGATGCGCACTCTACTGGTCCTGGGATGCCTGGCCGTGACGACGGCGTTTGTCGGCCCGGCCTTCGCAACGACCGACGCCTACGTCCTCATCGAGACCGATGCGAACCGCGGCGGCGACGTCATGAACACGAACTGGGGCTTTGGCCAGTGCAAGGGCCTCGCCCACATGTTTCGCCCGGACGAGATCGTCGTGCAGGTCGCCTGCACCGACCTTGCGAGCCTGCAGAACGCCGTCGGCGCCGATATTCCCGCGCGGGACGGCGTGAAACGCGTGACGCTCTGGATCATCGAAGCCGACCCACGGTGATCCCGTTTGCGGGAACGCATTCGCGATTTCGATCGCCGATGCGAGCAGATTTCAGCCTGGTCCAGGAAGGGACCCATCATGGCCAAGACCTCTTTTCATCACCTAACCATTTTTATTCTCGCCGTCTGCGCGTGGTTCAGTTTCCCTCCAGCTGCCCGCGCGGACGGCCCCAACCAAGTCCTGCGCGTCGAGAGCACGGATGTCGGCGCTGGCCGTCCGCACAACCCGATGCTGATATCCGCGCAGCGCGACCACCCCGGCGTCTTTATCGATCCGGGCGCCCGGCGCCTGCTCTGCCGCACCTCAGCCGCCGTCTCTCGGACGTCGTCCTCCGTCCCCAACCGTGAATGGGCGCCGTCATGACGCGAAGCGAACAGAGACATCGAATCCGTTGCGGCGCATTGCTCGCATCCGCGGGGTTTGTCATCGCGGGCCTCGTCGCACCGCCCGCCGAAGCGCAGGTGTGCGGCCCCGCGCTCGCGCAATGCGATCTCCAGCAGGACGATTCCTGCCTGAAGAAGAACTACGCCTGCGGCAACTACGAGACGATCGTCCAGACGCTTTTCGTCGAGGACTTCGCTCCGACCAACGACCAGAAATACTTCCTCGGCGCGTCCTTCTACGGTCTCTACATACGCGAGCGCGCCAAGGGGCTCGAATGCGAGATGGTCAAGTTCGGCCGCGAGCAGCTGAGCGACTATCTCACCTCGCTGCAGCAGCAATTCTCCGCGAGCGGGTCGTTCGGCACGGTGGGCCAGATGGACCAGCTCTATCACGGCACCCAGATGCTGAACGCCCTCAACGCGGTCAATGGCTGCGTCGAGTCGGCGTTCACCCGCGCCCGCATCCAGTCGATCGCCAGGAGCGAGGCGCTCGACCGCTCGAAGAGCGTCTTTCTCAATCCGCCGACCGAAGCCAAACAGGCCTTCGACACGTTGCTGATTGCTCTCAGGAGCTTCGTGTCGCGCGCCTCCGACCTGGAAACCGGCATCGCGCTGCGTCGCGTCGAGATCCAGTCGGCGAACAACCATCTCGGCGCCATCGGCGAAATTTTCAGGAAGGTGTTCGGCACGGTCAGCATCAGCGGGCCGAACGTCACGGTTGATTCCAGCACCCTCGATGGGCTCGCCGCCGGCTCTGCCGCCAAGCTGGCGACGGTCGCCGCCGAGGAAGCCGACTTCAAGGCCGCGCTCGGCGGCGTCTCGGCCGAGGAATATGCCGGCATCCGCACGCGGAACGTCGCCAACGCCGAGCAGCTCCTCAAGGAATCCGCGTTCCACATCAATATGATCGGCAAAGCGCTGCCGACCGATACGAGCAAGCCCTACTGGCGCCTGGTCGCGGCGCTCGAAACCGAGAATGCCGGCAAGTCGGCGCGCGACGATCTGGCCGCCATTCGCCAGAGCTGGCGCGAGCGCGGCAACCAGACCGGCATCTGCGCCCAGCCGCAGGCCGCGCAGCGCGTGTGGTTCTGCCGATGAAACCGACCCTCTTCATCCGACTGATCGCAACGCTGGCCACGCTTTGGCTCGCCGCCGCGCCGGCGCTCGCCGATACGATCCTCGAACGCCGCTACACGTTCGACAAGCTCGACGCCTTCTGGCTGGCCACGCTCGAATCCCCACCGCCTTCGGCGTCCTGGTTCGACGTGCTCGGCGGCGCCAACGCGCCCGCGCCGGTCGTGCCGCCGCCCGCCAACGTCGTGTCCGATCTGCCCTTCGGCGGCGTCATCATCGGCGAGGACCGCACCGCCGGCGCGACTGCGGTGCGCCGCGGATTTCCGGTCATCGCCATCCCGCTGGACATCGCGCCAACGCTCCACAAGCGTCTCGCGCTGCTCGAGCTCTATCTCGTCCGCTACCGCTACTTCGAGCGCGGCGACGGCAACACGGCCGCGCAACTCGACCTGCTGCGCCGCCGGCAGATGTCGGCCGCCGCCGAGCTCTACCTCATCGGCGCCATGCTCTATTTCGCCGAACCGACGCTACAGGCCAAGTGCCAGCGCCTGGAGCGGATCGTCTCGGTCGAGAAAGACTCGCTCACCGCCGCGGCGGCCGAGACCATGGAGCCTGGCTGGCGGCCCCTGATGCCCGTTCTGGCCACCGTGCGGGGCAGGCTGGATGCGGACCGGTTGCGCAAGATGGTCTGTGCCATCGCACCGGTCCGCACGCGCGGCGAGATGCAACGCATCGTCACCACCCGTGTCGGCGAGCGCGTCATGCAGCGCGTCGAGGCCAAGGTGCGCGACGCCCTCAGCCTGCTCAACGCCGCCGGTCGGGAGTTCCAGGGCCTGGTCAACGACATGGACGTCGAGATCAAGTCGGCCGAAATCCTCGAACTCGAACGTGTGCTGGGCAATGTCGAGTCCAACCTGATGCTCGTGAAGAACGACCAGCTCAATGCCGCCACGACGATCGCCGAGATCCAGGCGGTCGACCTCTCGCAGCTCAACCAGCCGTCCGACTTGCAGGAATACAAGCGCGCGCAGGAGAAGCTCGCCGCCATGGTCGGCGAGATCGACAAGGTTCTCGAGGCGACCGCCAGGCTTTCTGCGACGACGCCCGACCCGGCGATCCAGCAGGAGCTGCGCGTCTGCGAAAGCCTGGGGTCTCTCTACGACCAGCTCGACCTGGCGCGCGACACGGCGAGCCTCGAGGCGAGCGTTCTCGTGCCCTACACGAACTGCCTGTCGGCCGCCGAAACGGTGGTGCGCCGCTTCCAGGCGCCGTCGCTCGACCAGGCCTTCGCCGCCGAACTGTCGCGCCACGTGCGCCAGCTTTCCGAAGCCTTCCTGGTGGGTGGGAACTGACCATGCGACATCTCCTGTCATCGATCCTCGTCCTGCTCGTCCTGACGTTCGGCAGCGTCTGCGCCGCACGCGCCCAGAGCGCATCCTGCACCGACCTCGACCTCGACGCCGCGGTCCAGAAGGGCGGCCAGCTGACGACTCTTCTGAAGATCGCGAACTTCCGCGCCGACGTGAAATACATGGGCGACGTCGCAAACGAGCTCGAACGCTACCTGGCCGGCTGCGGGTCCGCCGATTCCGGCCGGCTCGCCCTCGTCTGCGACTACGACTGCCATCTGCAGCTCGGCCGCTACAGCCTGTTCCTCGCCTCCGACCTGCCGTTCCTGTCGGCGTCGAGCGGCGTCAGCCGAAACGATTCCCCGCTGTCGCCGCAGAAGGCGCAGGAGATCGCGGTGCGCGGCCTGCAGGACGTCGAACGCGGCTTGAAATTCCTGGCGCGGCAGCAGGCGGGATCAGGCGCGACGCCGGAGCAATCCGAAGCCGGCTATCGCGAGTTCGTACGCCAGCTCGTGCTGCTCAACAGCCTGAAGATCCAGCTGTTCATGAGCATGGGCGACACCTGGTACCAGACCGTGTCCGAGGCGCGCGTCAAACAGCTCGACTTCTTCCTCGCCGAGTCGCTGGGCGCCTCGGCCGCCGGCAGCGTCGCATCCCAGCCCAATCTGTCGAAGGCCTACACCAACTACGAGGCCGCGATGTGGACGCTCGTCGAGACCAAGATGGATGTGCCCGGCGAGACCACCTATGACGATTTGCGCGCCGACCTGCTCGTCCAGGAAAACGAGCTGAAGGAGCGCATGGACAGCGTCCGCAAGGGATTCCTGTTCGTCGGCATCGATCCGCTGCAGTTCACCACGATCCGGTTCGAAGAGCTGGAGATCAAGATCGGCCAGAGCCGCAGCCAGCTCGAATCCATCGAACGCAGCATCGAGGACATCGTCGAACGCTGGCACGCCAACAAGGATGGCGAGGCGACCCGCCAGCTCGACGAGGACCGCACGATCCGCAGCCAGCAGGTCAACCTGATCGCGCACCGCATCGGCAAGCTCGAACTGGAGGCGGAGACGTTCTCGCTCGCCGTTCAGGAGGAGATGAACAAGGTCGACGCCGAGCGCGACACTTTCAATTTCCGACAGCAGATCAGACGCCTCGAGACCGAACTCGCCAGCAGAATCGCCGAGTTCGAGAACCGCCAGCAGCAGCTCGGAGGCCGCCGCGAGCTCGACCTCATCGTGCTCAGCAAGGAGGCGGAGATGGAGCGCCGTTCCGAGCTTCGCTGGCTGCTCTCCTGGGAAATGACGCGCATGAACATCGACATGCAGCTGGGATCGATCCAGACCCAGATCACCGAATACACGCGCCAGAAGGATCGAAACACCAACCAGCGCGACCAGATCCTGATCGAGATCAGCCAGAAGCAGGAAGCGATCCGACTTTCGGAGAACGCCATCGCCCGCTCGCAGTTGCAGAAAGCGCAGATCGCGGCCCGGCAGAACGAGACCTATCTGCTGCGCCGCAAGGTATCGCGCGAGGGCATCTGCCAGATCGAACGGCAGTTGTCGTTTGTCGGCGTCAGCCCGGCCCAGCCGTTCACCCCGATCGCTGGTGAGCAGCCCTGCGATCTCCCGGCGCCCGCATTCACCCATATCGAGTTCAACAGGCAGATGTGCGGCGACGGCGCCAATATCGGGTTGCGCGAGAAGCTCAATCGCGAACAGGTGCGCGCCCGCGCCTTCGTCCTTCAATGCGTGGTCGGCAACACCGACTTCCGCGACCTCGCCCCGATGGTCGGCAGCGACAACATCATCGTCAACGGCTCCAGCGACAATCCCTCGCTGCCCGAAGGGGTCACGGTCGATTGCGGCGCCTTCACGCAGACGGAAACCGAATTCGCCAAGAAGATGTGGGACACCGAACTGGCGTCGATCGGAGACGAGGTCGCGGCGCTCACTCTGCGTCGCGACGGCATCAAGGCTCAGATCGATTCGATCAACCTCTGGACCCGGGGCTTCGTCAACACGCTTCAGTACATGCAGACGGGTCTCGCGGTCGCGGAGGGGGTGCTCGCGGCGATGAGCGCCGTCCCGGAGACCACCGTTGCGGCGGCGGGACTGGCATCGGGCGTCTACACCACCATAGACCTCAGCAAGGGCGCGCAGGCGACGGTGCTCACGCTGCGCTCGATCCTCAACGTCGCCCTGCAGATCGCGACGATCGAATCGCAGACCGCCCAGAAGATCGCCGCCTTCCAGCTCGAAGTCGACACGTACCAGCAGAAGCTGAACAGCATCGACCTGGTCAAATCCGCCAAGGCCGTTGCGCTGCATCGCATGCACTTCCAGCTCGCCGGGCGTCGTGCCGAAGGCCTCAACGAGATCAAGCAGCTGATGCTGCAGGACAGCATCTCCGATGTCGACTGCCAGAACCAGGCGCTCGGCATCGACGAGAAGATCGCGACATTGAAGGCCGAGCATTCCCGCCAGATCAGTGCGCTGGAGCTGACCGCGAACGAGAACGCGCTTCTCGACTTCGACACACAGGACCAGGACCTGCTGATCGCGCGCGCCCTGGGCGAAATCTCGATCGCCGGGCGTGATATCGAGCGGCTGCATCTCTCCGACGATCAGCTTGCCAGCGACACGACCGTCCTGGAATCGCTCATTTCGGACGCGCGGGCGCGTCTCGAGCGGGTTCGCGCCGTCGACGCCAACGTCAACACCCTCGCCGAGGCGTCCAACCGGTCGACGAATATCATCAACGAACTGCGCGAACGGCAGAGCCAGGCGATGCTGGCGTTGAGCGACCAGGAGATGGCTTTCCTCGAAAAGCGCATCGCGGAGGAAACCTCCAACACGACCGAGATGATCGCTGGCCTGGATCACGCCATCGACCTCGGGCTCCAGAGCGCCAGCCTCAAGGAAAAGATCCGCGCCTTCCAGGCCGGCGTGAAGGCGGAGGTCGCCAAGCAGCAGGAAGAGATGACCGCGCTGGTGTCCCAGATCGACGATCCGCAGACCCGCAAGAACCTGTTCATCACCAGCCAGGAAACGCTGTCGGAACTGCTCAAGGGCGTGCCGGAATATGTCGTCAGCAAGCGCCGGCTGCTCGAGACGGCAAATCTCAACCTTCATCTGATGCGCCGCCGCTATGCGCTCGTCGCCGGCGTCACGGGTGTGCAGGCGGACTGGCCGTCGACCTATGTGCGCAACGCCACGCAGCTCGGCGCGATGATCGACGACATCACCAACAATCATTTCTTCGACGAACGGCCGATCAATGTCGGCGTCGCCCAGATCGTCGTGCCGGCAAATTCCGGCTTCGCGCGCAGCCTCGCCCAGACCGGCCGCGTCGAATTCGAGGTGTCGCCGGCCGCGGCCACCGAGGAGACGATGAAGCGCCTCGGCTATTTCAGCCTGTGGAACGCCGCGAAGTTCCGGAACGCGCGCAACATGACGCTGATCGACATGATTGTCGGCGTCCAGTTCCCCTGCACCGGGTCGCAGCGCAACGAATACATCCTCAGCCATGAAGGCAGCGGCATGGTGTTCAAGGCGCTGGCGCAGGGCTCGACCGAAAACGTCGCGCAGCTTCAGATCGGTCCGCCGCGCAGCGACCAGCAGGCCTTCTTCAACCTTGCCACCTCGCAGGACCGCGTCGACCGCATCCTCGACTTCTGGGAGGACCGTTTCCAGGTCCGGCAGTTCCCGCCGGTGCCCGGCCCGCCGAACGACACCAACGCGACCCTGCCCTATCTCGGCGCACCGGTGATCGGCAGCTATGCGCTTGGCGTGCTGCCTTCGACCTGCGGCTACGACGGCGCCGTCTACACCATCTACTTCATCTACAGCAGCGCAACGTGAGGGACGAGCGATGAAGTCCTGTCTCAAGCTCCTGCCACTGGCCTTCGTCGCCCTGGGCGCAGTTTCGGCCCGTGCCGACGTCGTCAACAAGCTCGACGGCTACACCGTAACCGCGGCGCGCGCCCTCAAGCCGGACTGCGCCGCCTCCGGGTTCAACGACATCCGCATCGCCGAGTTCGAACAGGGCGTCTGCCTGTTTCACAAGGCGAGCCGGTCCGCCGCGCAGACGCAGGCTGCCTTCGACGCCTTTCGCCAGGCCCAGGTGAAGGGGCTGCCGCCGGCGCAACAGAACTTCGCAGCCCTCCTGACCGGCATCATGAACTGCCAGCAGGCGCAGGCCGACCTCAGCCGCTACAAGGCGTCCAACAACAACGACCTGATGGAGCGGACGCGGTTCTGCCGCGACCGCCGCGTGTCGGCAGCCGATTTCGGCGACGTCCGGTGGGACCAGGCGTTCTTCGAATACGAGACCTCCTCGCAGCCGAACTTCAGTCTCGACGCGCGCCTGACCGAGATGGCGACCTGCCACGCCACCGTGCTCGATCCGGCCTTCGACGCCGAGTGCGGCCTGATCTCGAACGTGTCCGAGAACGAGATCAACACATTCGTCGACGAGGCGGCCGGCGAGGTGATCGAAAAATACTTTGCCGGCGTCGAGAGCCCGATCACCGCGATGTTCGCGCGCAAGATCGCGCGCGCCGAGGGACTGAAGGACAGCGCGACCGCCAGCATCGCCGGCCTCAAGGCCAGCGCCGGCGAGGTCAACGCCGCGCATGACGCGCTCAACGCGGCCTATCTCGCGGCGCGCGACGACAAGATCGCCAAGACCTACAACAACTACCGCGACGCCATTCTGCGCGCCAACACCATCCTCGACGAATTTAACCGCTGGAAGGGCGGGCTGTTCATCACCTCCGAGGGCGTCAATCTGCTGCCCAAGATCGCCGCGCGCGTGGTCGAGGTGAACGAGGAACTGTCCCGCGTCCAGCGGCTCGGATTCCGCGCAAGATCCGACACGCTCGTCGATGGCGTCCGCAAGACGATCGACGCCAGGGCGGAAACCGCGAAGATCACGGCGCAGCTCTGCCGCGTCTATTTCTGCGAATTGGCCAATCGCCGGTCGATGGAGCAGACGATCCGCGCCTGCCGGAGGCCCGCCCTTGCCGGCAATCCGCTCTGCATCACGCAGGCCGAGACGCTGCGCAGCGGCATTCTCACCGTCCAGTTCGAAGGACAGAAGACGAGCGACGTCAAGGCGCTGTGCGCAGCCGCCGGGGTCGATGCCGGATTGACGGAGATCGGCCTCGGACCGCAGCAGTCGGCGTCCTGCCTGGCGGCCATGCCATGAGACCGCTCGCCCTCCTCCTCGCCGGCGTCTTCGCCGCGGCCACGCTGCCCGCCATCGCCGCCCCGCCCGGCCTCGCCGCCTATGTGACCGATGAGAACGAGGACGCCTATGTCGCCCTCTATGGGAATGTGGCGATCGAACTTTCGGGCTGCGCGTCGGAGGCGGCGGCGCGCGCGCTGGTCGCCGTCCCGTCCGCGGCGATCGAGCAGACGACGCTGGTCGAGCTGCGGAACGCGCACGACCTCGGCCATCCGAAGATTCCCTGCTCGCCCGACGCCCGCTTCGACGCCGACTTCCCGGCGACGACGCCGGTCTGGTTCGATCTCGACGGGACAAGGCGCTATTACCTGAGCTGGCCGACGCCCCACGGCACCTTCTATTCGGTCCCCAGCCGCTGCACGGCCATCAAGGAAGCCTTCGCGCTGCGCCAGCGCATCGCGCTTCCGGGCGTCCTGAAGGGCGAAACCGCCCCGCCCCAGGGGGCGATCGTCAACGAGATCGTGCTCGACTGCGGCGAAGGCCAGCCGGCGCCGGGCGAGCCGGGCGAGGGCGATGCGACGGCCCTGGGCGACCGCTGGAGCCTGCACCAGACCGATGTCTTCCTCAGCGAAACCAGCGTTGGCGATACCGTCTACGTGGCGGTCTTCAACCGCGTCACGCCCAACGGCATCGAGAAAAGCTATCTGCCGATCCACCGCATCAACGGCGCGCCGTCGGGGCAGGCGGTATGGGAGGGCAGCAACAGCCGCGGCCGCGTCGAGGCGGCGCTGGCGGAACTCTTCGGCACCGACCCGACCCTGCCGGTGACTATGCTCGGCTTTCAGGATGTCGCCAGGCTCGACGCCGCCGTCTATCTCGATCTCTGCCTGACACGATGCCAGGGATACCGCCACGAGCACGGCTTCTTCCCGCAACCCGGGCAGGCCTTCGACCTCGTCACGCTGCCGCCGCCGCTCGCGACCCAGCGCCTCGGGCTGCTCGGCGAGACCATCTACCGTTGGAATTTCGCGCAGGCGCGCTCGGCAAGCTTCGTCGGCTGTGGCGGCCTCGCCGCGGCGATCGGCATGGTACTGCCGGCCGCGGACGCCAGCGCTTGGGGCGATGCAGTGGACAACGCCATTGGCGCGCCGGCCGAAAAGCCGTTCGTCTGCGCGCCGCGCGACGAGCTGTGCCGGCGCGTCGTCGCCGAAGGCGGCGTCGTTTCGCAGGCCCACTTCAACCGCGGCTCGGACTGCCAGACCGCACGGCGGCTCCGGCTCGAGCTGCCGAAACAGGCGGTGATCGCCTCGACGCTGCGTCTCGACGCCAACGGCTTCGCCGATGTCGAGATCGTGCCGCGCGACCCGGTCGGCCGCAGCCGGCTGCGGGTCACGCTGCCGATAGTCGCCGCGGCGGCGTCGAGTTGCCCCTTCGAGCCCGCGCCGGCGATCCTGAGCGCCAGGGACCTGTCGGCACTGCGGCTGTCGCGGCTCGACATCGTCCGGTCGGCCGACGGTCCGACCCAGGAACTCACCGCGATGGTGCTGGAGAATGTCCGCGTCGCATTGGACCACGTCGCCATCGGCGCCGGCGGAGAAGGGCTTCGGCCGATCGAGCGCACGCTCCGCCTCTGCGGCGCCGAGGTCTATGCGCTCGGCGGCAGCTATCTCTCCTCCCTGCTCGGCCTGCACGGGCTGAATTCCCGTATTTCCGTCGCAGGCCTCGATGCGACCGACTTGGCCACGATCGGGTCCGGCAGTTTTGGCCTGTTCATGATGTCGGGCAGCACGGTCAGGATGTCCTGGGCGGCGGTCACCGCGCCGCGCGCCGTTTCCTTGCGCGCCTCCGACCTGAAGGGCACGCGCGTCGACCTCGCCGTCGGCCAGGCGTCGCCGACCAGCAGCGGCCTGCGCCTCGAGCGCGGCGCAAGCGCCCAGTTCTCGCTCAGTTCGGCGCGCGGCTTTGCCTGTCTCGGGGTGTTTCCCGACCCGTCGTCGTCGGCCCGCTTCACCCTGCCGGTCAACGCGCTCGCCGCCGACAACACCAGAACCAATTGCGGATCGGGCTCTGTCGAAATCATCGACTGATCGGCGATCTGGAACCTCATTTCGAACTGAACAAGGCGTTTTGCCATGACCAAGAAAC
>JAUYMV010000324.1 GCA_030698645.1 Mesorhizobium sp. | reverse complement strand
GAAGCTCGCCGCCGAGCTGGCGAAGCTCGATCTGCACGAACCTGTCGTGCTCGCCCTGCCGCGCGGCGGCGTTCCCGTCGCGGCGGAAGTCGCCAAGGCGCTGAACGCTCCGCTCGACCTGATCATCGTCCGCAAGGTGGGAGCGCCCGGCAATCCCGAACTGGCGGTCGCCGCGATCGTCGACGGCGATCCGCCGGACATCGTGCTCAACCGCGAGATCGTCGAAGCCTACGGCCTCGACGACAGCGATCTCGCCGCGCTCGTCGCCCTCGAGCGCCCCGAACTGGAACGGCGCCGCGTCGCCTATCGCGAAGGCCGGCGGCCGCGTTCTGTCACCGGCAAGACCGCGATCGTGGTGGATGACGGCGTGGCGACCGGCACCACGATGCAGGTCGCGATCCGGGCGCTGAGGCGCCGGTCGCCGCGCGAGATTGTCGTCGCCGTCCCCGTCGCGTCCGCCGAGGCCGCCGCCGAGCTGCGCGGACTGGCCGACCGCGTGGTCTGCCTCAGCGAACCGGGCCACTTCCGTGCCCTCGGCTATCATTATCTGAGCTTCCCGCAACTCGCCGACCGGGAAGTGACGGACGCCATGCACGAGGCCGCGCGCCTCCGCGGCGCGTGGCTGGCGGCGAGCCGCGGGAGGACCACCGGGCCGGCCGGAGAGTAGCCGCGACCGGCAGGCGCCTCGTCAACGCGGGAAATCACTGGCTGCGGCGGCGATCATCCGCGCCTGGCTCATCGCGGAGCATGCTGGACCCGCAGGAAGATTTCGTGCGCGGTGGCGAGGTCCTGCGCGGCGACGCCGAGGGACTTGTAGATGGTGATGTCGCTGTCGCCCGTCCGGCCGGGAATCGTCCGGTCGTAGACCTGTCCGATCTCGCCCAGGATGTGGGCCTCGCCGATGGCGCCGGCCTTCAGCGCGTCGATGAATTCGCCCGCCTGCGTTTTCGCGCCCGCGAGCGTATCGACGAAATACCGGCCGCGCGCGACGCCCTGGTCGTCGATCTCGCGCGCCGAGGCGAGGCTCGCCCCCACCAGGTTGACGTGCTGGCCGGGCTCGAGCCATGCGCCCTTCAGGATGGCGGTCGGCGACGCCGTGGCGGTTACGACGACATCGGCGCCGCGCACGGCCTCCTCGACGCTGGCCACCAGGCGGAGGGCGACGCCCGGCGTCGCATGGCGCGCGACGAAGGATTCTCCGTGGGCAAGGGTTCGCGTCCACACCCGCACCTCGTCGAAAGGCCTGACCGCGAGATGCGCCGGCAGGTGGTGGTCGGCCTGCTCGCCGGAGCCGAGGATGGCCAGCACGCGCGCATCCTTCCGCGCCAGCGCGCGGGTCGCAGCCGCGCTGGCGGCGGCGGTTCGTTGCGCCGTCACGCTGGCGCCGTCGACGGCGGCGATGGGACGGCCGTCGCGGGAGTCGAAGAGCAGGATCACGCCCTGGTGGCTCGACAGGCCTCGCCTGGGATTGTCGGGATAGAGGCTGACGATCTTGATGCCGTGGACGGGCGGATCGGCCAGGCCGCCCGGCATCAGGCCCATGGCGTTTCCGGCGCCGATCGGCATCAGCCAGCGCAGCGGCAGGTTCGCCTCGCCGCGCGAGACCGCGATCATGACGGCCTCGACGACATCGATGCACTCGCCGATCGGCAGGGCCGCGTAGACCTCTTCAGACGATATCTGCCGCATGATCCGACGCCTGTTGCCTGAGCGGTCCGCCGACGATCCGTGCCGCGAGATGGATGATGATGACGATGCAGAAGGTCGGGATGGCCGCGGCGACGAAGATGAGGTTCATGCCGAGGCCGGACGAGGTTCGCGCCAGGTTGCGCATCAGGAAGCTGCGCGCCGGATCGAGGCCCGGACCGAAGAACGAGTAGTAGAGGATCGGAAGGACGAGCAACAGCACCGAGGCCGCGAGCATCGTCCTGGCGAAGCCCGCGGACCATCCCGGGCCTGTCTCGCCGCGGCGCACGACGGAGGGGTCGATGCCGCGCCGGAACGCGGCCGTCGCACCGAGAAGCCCGCCCCAGACCATCAGGTACCGGGCAAGCTCCTCGGTCCAGCTCGGCGGCGAGCGCAGACCGTAGCGCGCCACGATCTGCACCGCGATGGCCGCGACCATGCCGACCAGCGCCGCCTTCGCCAGCGTCAGGCAGACGCTGTCGACGGCGTTGCTGGTGGCGACGATTGCGCC
>JAUYMV010000311.1 GCA_030698645.1 Mesorhizobium sp. | reverse complement strand
TCAAGCCGCTGCCGCGCGGCAGCGGCTTGATCTCCAGAACCACGTCGCCGAACTGGCCATGCCCGCCAGACTGCTTCTTGTGCCGGCCGCGCTGCTGCGCGGATCTGCGGATCGTCTCGCGGTAGGGCACCGAGGGCGGCCGCTGCTCGAGCGGGATCTGGTAGCGGCCCTCGAGCCGCTCGACCGCGACGCGCAGATGCATCTCGCCCTGGCCGGACAGCACGGTTTCGCCGGTGTCCTGGTTGTGGCTGATCGACAGCGACGGGTCTTCCTCGACGAGGCGCAGCAGGGCCGCCGACAGCTTGACCTCGTCCTTGCGCTCCCTGGGGCGCAGCGCGGTGGCGAAGACGGCCGCGTCCGGCGCCGGCAGAGCGGCCGCCCCGGTGGGTTCCTTGGCGGCCGACAGCGCGTCGCCGGTGCGGATGTCGTCGAGCTTGCCCAGCGCCACGATCTCGCCGGCGGCGGCCGAAGCGATCTTGGTCTGCTCCTTGCCGGTCAGGCGATAAAGGCCGGATATCTTTCCGCCGCGGCCGCCGTCGGCCCAGAGCTCCGCGCCGTCGGCGACGCTGCCCGACAGCACGCGCGCGACCGACAGCTTGCCGCCATGCGGCGTGTGATAGCTCTTCATGACGCGCAACTGCGTGCCGGCGGCGGCGAGGCCGAGGCGCTTGCGCGTGTCGCCGACGTCCGGCGCGTCGTGGCGTATCGCCTTCAGGAGGCGGAGCACGCCGTTGCCGTGCTCGGCCGAGCCGATCAGCACCGGCGTCACCTGTCCTTCGCGCAGGTCGGCGGCGAGATCGTCGAACACCGCATCGCGCGGCGGCTCGATCTCCTCCAGCAACTGCTCCATCAGGGCGTCGTCATGGTCGGCGAGGCGCTCCAGCATGGAGAAGCGGGCCTCGATCTCGCGCGCCCGCTCGTCGTCGGGGATCGGCGCGACCTCGCTCTCGGCGTGTTCGCGGTAGACATAGGCGCGCTCCAGCGCCAGGTCGATGGCGCCGATGACGATGCCGTCCTTGCGCAGCGGGATCTGGCGCAGCAGCAGCGGCACGCGCGAGGCCGGCTGCAGCAGTTTCAGCGTGTCGCGGACGCCGGCCGAAATCTTCTCGACCTTGTTGAGGAACAGCAGGCGCGGCAGGCCCAGTTCGTCGAGCTGGCGCAGGATGAGCTGGAGCGCCGGAATCTTCTTCTCGTCGGCCTCGGCGACGACGATCGCCGCGTCGCAGGCGGCCAGGATCGGCGTCGCCTCGTAGCCGAATTCGATGGAGCCCGGGCAGTCGGCGAAGCCGATCGTCTCGCCCATGAACTGGACGCTGGCGAAGCTCGCCTCGACGCTCATGGCATGGGCGCGCGCCTCGGGCGAATTGTCGCCGACGGTGTTTTTCGCAGCAACGCTGCCTTGCTTGGAGATGGCGCCGGTGCGCGCCAGGATGGCTTCGAAAAGCGTCGTCTTGCCGCTTGCGAAGGGACCGATAATGGCGATGCATTTCGGTCCCGTACGCCTCGATCCGGCGCGGTTTCCCATAGACTTGCCTCCTCTCAATCGTTTCCTCTTGAGCGGCGGCCGGCCTGCGGCCGTCGCGGGGCCTGTCCGGGTGAGCCCGGTTGAGGCCCCGCTCATATCGTCCCATGAGAGGGGCCGGAGGGCAAGGGGCGAAGGGCGGGGGCGG
>JAUYMV010000308.1 GCA_030698645.1 Mesorhizobium sp. | reverse complement strand
GGCGCACCCGTTCGGCCACGGCGCGAGGACGCAGATCGGCCCGATCGCGCTGTTTTCGAGCTATCACTGCTCACGCTACAATACGAATACAGGCCGACTGACGGAGGCGATGTTCGTCGATGTGTTCGCGGATGTCGCTGCATTTCTGAAGTCTGGCGAGCCAGCCTGAGCTTGATTTTCGTAAACCATGGTTTACATTCTGGTCATGCAGGTTCTGCGTTCGAACGTCTTCTCGGAGTGGTTCCATCGGTTGCGTGACAAGGCCGGCAAGGCGCGCATCGCGAGGCGCCTCGATCGGCTGGTCGACGGGCATTTTGGTGATGTCCGATCGGTCGGCTCGGGTGTGAGCGAGATGCGCATCGACCATGGCCCCGGCTACAGGATTTACTTTGCCCGCCGGGGCGACGTGGTTGTTCTCCTGCTCTGCGGCGGAGACAAAGATTCGCAGTCACGCGATATCGGACGCGCAAAGGTCCTGGCGGACGAGTGGAAGGATTAGAGTTATGGCTCTCGAAACACGGCCTTACGATTCGGCAGAATTTCTCGACGACGAAGAAACCGTCAAGGCGTACCTTAACGCCACCTGCGAGGATGGCTCCGCCGACGAGATAGCCCGTGCACTCGGCGTCATCGCCCGCGCTCGCAACATGACGAAGCTTGCCGAAAAGACCGGGCTTTCCCGCCAGGCGCTCTACAAGGCGCTGAGCGGCACGGGCAATCCTGAATTCGCGACCATCATGAAGGTCGCCGACGCGCTTGGCCTCAAGCTGAGCTTCGTCAGCGCCGCTGCGGAGCGCGACGCAGCCTGACGGCGAGGGCTCGGCCGTGCGGTATTTTTTCAGCAGGCACAAGCCCCCACCTTCTGGCATTCCGAGACGCGCGCCTCGAAACGCACGGTCTGAAACATCGGCGAATTGACCGCACCCGCTTTCCGCCCTACGTCGCGGAGCTCTCCGGCTCAGACGAGTTCCGATCATCATGCGCATTCACTCGCCCAGCATCCGCGGTCCGCTCTTCATGGTCACCGCGACCTGCTCCTACGTGATCAATGACACGTTCATGAAGCTCGCGACTGAAGGGCTTCCGCCCTACGAAGTGCTGTTCCTGCGCGGCGTGACGGCGTTCATCTGGAGCATTCCGCTCGTTCTCGCGCTCGGCTATGGCAGGGATCTGCCCAAGCTGTTCGACCCGCGCGTTCTCGGGCGCAACCTGCTCGAACTCTTCGGCGTGCTCTGCTTCATCGTCGCCCTGACCAACATGCCGATCGCCGACGCGACCGCGTTAGGACAGGTGACGCCGCTCCTGGTCCTGGTCGGCTCCGCCGTCCTGTTTCGCGAGCGCATCGGCGCGGTCCGGCTGGCCCTGATCCTGCTCGGCTTCCTGGGCGCCCTGCTCGTCGCGCAGCCGACAATGGAGGGCATATCGATCTACGCCGTCCTGGCGTTCGCCAATGCGGCCTTCGTGGCGGCGCGCGATCTGGCCGGACGACGTGTCATGGCGCACATCCCCGGCATGATCGTCGCCGTTTCGGCTGTCATCGTGGTGCTGGTCGGCGCGGGCGCAGCGCATCTGGCGACTGAAGTCTGGGTCATGCCAAGCCTGCGTCACATGCTGCTGCTTGCCGGGTCGGGCTTCTTCCTGATCTTCGGCCATTTCTTCATCTTCATGGCCTATCGCGTAGGCCCGACCGACGTCGTCGCGCCCTTCTACTATTGCTTCACGGTGTGGGCGGTCATTTCGGGCTTCGCGGTCTTCGGACACCTGCCCAACCTCACAGCGGCAACCGGGATTCTCCTGGTGGTCGCGAGCGGGCTGCTCATCGTCATGCTGGATCGTCGCGGACGCCGCCCGACCGTCGTCGCCTGAGCGCACAGTCTGAACGCTACCCGCGATCCCTCAGGACGCGGCCCTTCTCGCGGTCCCAGTCGCGCTGCTTCTCGCTCTCGCGCTTGTCGTGCAGCTTCTTGCCCCTCCCAACGGCAAGCAGCAGCTTGGCCCTGCCCTTGTCGTTGAAGTAGATCTTCAGCGGCACCAGCGTCATGCCCTCGCGGGAGACCGAGTGCGACATGCGCGCCATTTCGCGCTTGTTGAGCAGCAGCTTGCGGCGACGGCGCGGCTCGTGATTGAAGCGGTTGGCCTGGAGATATTCCGGCAGATAGGAATTGATCAGCCAGATTTCGCCGCCCTCGACCGAGGCGTAGGATTCCTGGATGTTGGCGTGACCCTCGCGCAGCGATTTGACCTCGGTGCCGTGCAGCACGATGCCCGCCTCGTAGGTATCGAGGATTTCGTACGAAAACCGCGCCTTGCGATTTTCGGCGACGGTCTTGTTGTTGGGGTCGTCCCGGCGCTGGTTCATGCACGCACCACGCGTCTGCCGTGCGTCAATTGATCAGACCGGCGTGCTTCATCGCCGCGTCGATGCGCGCCGCCGTGTCGGCCTCGACGGTCATCAGCGGCGAGCGCACGATGTTCTCGACCTTGCCCAGCCGCGACAGCGCATATTTCGAGCCGGAGACGCCCGCCTCGATGAACAGCGCCTTGTGCAGCGGCATCAGGCGGTCCTGCAGTTCGATGGCGCGGTCGCGGTCGCCGGCAAGCGAGGCTTCCTGGAACTCGGCGCAGAGTCTCGGCGCGACATTCGACGTCACCGAGATGGCGCCGACGCCGCCATGCGCGTTGAAGCCGAGCGCGGACGCGTCCTCGCCCGAGAGCTGGACGAAATCGGGGCCGCAGGTGATGCGCTGCTCCGACACGCGCTCGACCTTGCCCGTGGCATCCTTGACGCCGACAATGTTGGCGAAGTCGTGCGCGAGCCGCCCCATCGTCTCGGGCGTCATGTCGATCACCGAGCGCGGCGGAATGTTGTAGATGATCACCGGCAGCGTGGTCGCCTTCGCGACGGCCGCGAAATGGGCGTAGAGGCCGCGCTGCGTCGGCTTGTTGTAATAAGGCGTCACCACGAGCACGGCATCGGCGCCGGCGCTCTCGGCGAAGCGGACGAGGCTGACCGCTTCTTCCGTATTGTTCGAGCCCGCCCCGGCAACGACCGGCGCGCGGCCCTTGGCGGTGTCGATGCAGGCCTTCACCACTTCGCGATGTTCGTCATGCGACAGCGTCGGCGACTCGCCGGTCGTGCCGACGGGCACCAGCCCGCTGGTGCCTTCAGCGATCTGCCACTCGACGAACGCCCGGAACGCTTTGTCGTCGAAAGACCCGTCGGCGCGAAACGGCGTGACGAGTGCTGTGAGCGACGCTCTGAACATTTCCGAGAACTCCTGGACTACGGCGCATATCCTCTGCCCAGGCGAAGCTCGAGGCGGCCCGGCGCGAAGCGCGGCACCATAGTCTTGCCACGAGTTTGCGGCAAGTCGTAACGATCGCGGCGTTCCCCGCAATCGGAGTGGTTCTCATAACCTTTCGTTTACGGTCTCTTCACCCCGGCCCGGTAGCGTCGAGCGAACCCGCTCCAGAATGTGTGAGAGTACTAGAGAGGGAGGCTTGAGCGCATGACCGCACCGTTTTCGCCGCGCCACCTTCTCGCGGCACTCGTCTGCGTGGCGCTCCCGATCGGCGCGCTCGCCGCGTTCGGAAATCATCCTTTTGCCTTCGGCTCTGTCAAGGAACCGCGCACGGATGGCGACCGGCTTCCGGGTGTCGATCCGATCACCACCGCCGGCATCTCGGTCGGACCGTTCGAACCCGGCCGGCCACCCTCGTCCACCGACATCGATACGCTGAAGCTCGGACTGATCGCGCTTGGCGAAAAGTATCTGGCAGCCGCCCGCGCAACCCGCGACAGCCTGCCAGCCGATTCGCTCGACCGGCGCATCCTCACCTGGGCCATCGCGATGAATGGCGCCGACGGCATGTCCAGCAGAGAAATCGCGGCAACCCTGCCGGATCTCGCCGGCTGGCCGGGCATGGCGACCCTGCGCAACAATGGCGAGCGGGCGCTCTATCGCGAAGATCCTGAACCCGCCGCGGTGGTCCAGGCCTTCGCCGGCGGCATGCCGCAAACGCTGCAGGGCGCGCGAATCCTTGCACGCGCGCATGTGGCGCTCGGCAACACCGCTGCCGCGCAGGCGGCTTTGTCCGCGATCTGGCGGGCCGAAAAGCTGGACGACACCAGCGAGGCGGCCGTCATCAAGGAATTCGGCTCCCTTCTCCCGGCGGCCGACCACCGCGCCCGGATGGAAAAGATGCTCTATCTGGAGCGCGCCAGATCGGCCGCGCGCGTCGCCACACTTGCCGGCGCGCCCGCGCTGAACGCCGCCTGGGCGGCGGTGATCCGCGGCGACAAGGCTGCCGGAAAGCTGCTCGATCAGGTCCCGGAAGCCGAACGCGGCGCCGGATATGTCTTCGCCAAGGCGAGGTTCCTGCGCCGCGCGAAGAAATACACCGAGTCGGCGGCTGTCATGCTGACCGCGCCGACCGACCGCGAATCGCTCGTCGATCCCGATGCCTGGTGGGTCGAACGCCGCGCCCTTTCGCGCGAGCTGCTCGACCTTGGCGATGTGAATTCGGCCTACCGGCTTGCCGCCGCCCATGCCGCCGAATCGCCCGCGCTGGCGGTTGACGCCGAATTCCATGCCGGATGGTACGCGTTGCGCGGCCTCAAGGACCCAGACCGCGCGGCGGGACACTTTTCGAAGATCGCCGAGATCGCGGAAGGTTCGACGTCGCGCGCGCGCGCCTATTACTGGCTCGGACGCGCCGCGGAAGCCGGCGGGCCGGGCGCCTCGAAGGCCTACTACCAGAAGGCCGCCTCCTATGGCACGGCCTTCTACGGCCAGCTGGCGGCGGCGAAACTCGGACGCGGCGCGATTGCGCTCGGCTATCCCGAACCCTCGGCGGCCGACCGGCGAAACTTTCACAGCCGCGAGGCGGTGCGCGCTATAAAGCGCATCGAGGAGGCCGGTTTCGCGCCGCGCAGCGACATGCTCTACCGCGACCTGGCGCAGCAATTGACCAGTCCCGGCGAGCTCGCATTGCTCGCCGCCATGGCCGAAGGCCGCGGCGATCACTTCCTGGCGCTCAGGGTCGGCAAGATCGCAGCCGCGCGCGGGCTGGCGATCGGCTCGCTGGCGCACCCGACCGGCGCGATCCCTCCGTCGGCCAGGGTTTCCGATGCCGGAATGGCGCTCGCCTACGCAATCGCGCGCCAGGAAAGCGAGTTCAACGTCGGCGCCGTTTCCGGCGCGGGTGCGCGCGGCCTGCTGCAACTCCTGCCGGCGACGGCGAAGGACATGGCCCGCAAGGCCGGCCTGCC
>JAUYMV010000306.1 GCA_030698645.1 Mesorhizobium sp. | reverse complement strand
AGCGCACCGAAGTGCTCGAGGTTGAAGAATTCTTCTCGCCGGGCCAGAAGGGCTCGTCCGCCATGCCGCACAAGCGCAACCCGGTGCTGACCGAGAATCTGACCGGCCTTGCCCGTCTCGTGCGCGGCATGGCGCTGCCGGCGATGGAGAACGTCGCGCTCTGGCACGAGCGCGACATCTCGCATTCCTCGGTCGAGCGGATGATCGGGCCGGACGCGACCGTGACGCTCGACTTCGCGCTGGCAAGGCTCACTAGCGTCGTCGAGAAATTGCTGGTCTATCCCGCGAACATGCTGAGGAACATGAACAAGTTCAAAGGCCTGATCCATTCGCAACGGGTCCTGCTGGCGCTGACACAGGCTGGCGTCAGCCGCGAAGACGCCTACCGGCTGGTGCAGCGCAACGCCATGAAGGTCTGGGAAGAGGACAAGGATTTCCTGGAGGAACTGCTGGCCGACCCGGACGTCCGCGCCGCCCTGCCCGAGGCGGAACTGCGCGAGAAATTCGACATCGGCTACCACACCAAGCACGTCGACACGATCTTCGCGCGCGTGTTCGACGGGGCCTGACGGAACCTATTCGGTTGATTGCCGTTTCCCTGCCGACACACACAGGGGTATGGCAATGTCGGACATGATCGTGACACGTGGAAATGGCGGCATCGCCTGGTTCGTGGCGGGAGCGGCCATCGTCGCGCTGGCCATCGGCGCCTTTCTCTATTCGGACGGCTATTTCGACAAATCGAGTGGCGTCCAGCTCAAGATCGATCTCCCGAAGGTCGAAATCCAGGGCAACTAGCCTCTTCTTCCATTCGACCTCCAGTCGGAAAAGCCCGCGTCATTCCCTGCCGCGGGCTTTTTCCTGTCCGACCGTTCGAGCTGTCGGTCAAGCGTTCGCGGCGACCCGAACCTCGGTGCCCCATGGATCCGTGAACCTCTTTTCGGCGACGGGTCCCCGGGACAGGAGTTCCACCCACTGCAGACCCGTCCTGTCCTTGTCGCGCGGACCGGCGCCGGCGCTCTGCCACGAATTGGCGCCGATGTGGTGGTGGTAGCCGCCGGTCGACAGGAACACCGCCTGGCCGCCGAAGTTGAGGACGGTGTCGAAGCCGACCTCGCCGGTCCACCAAGCTTCCGCGTCCCGCGCGTTGCCGACACGCAGATGGACATGGCCAATCAGGCTCTGGTCCGGCGCTCCGGTCCAGCCGGCATCACCGGCCGGCACCGAGCCGAGGATGCCCGGCACGTCGAGCTGGGCCGTCGCCATGCGTACCGACTTGCCGTCCCAAGTCCATGTCGACCGCGGGCGGTCGGCATAGATCTCGACGCCGTTGCCTTCCGGATCGGTCAGGTAGAGCGCCTCCGACACCAGATGATCCGATGCGCCGTCGACCGGGATGCGCTTGTCGATCGCGTGCTTGATCCAGCGGCCGAGATCGGCGCGCGACGGCAGCAGGAAGGCGGTGTGATAGAGGCCGGCGCTGCGCGGATCGTCCGGGCGGACAGCGGCCGACTGTTCGATCTCCAGCAACGGGCGTCCGCCGACGCCAAGCGTGATGTGCCCGCCCGCATTGGCGATCTCGTCCAGACCGACGACCTCGCGGTAGTATTTCGCCAGCGTCGACGCGTCGCGCGCGACCAGCCCGATGCGCCCGATATGGGTCGGCGTCGTCGCGGCGAATGGTGTGTCCATCATGGTGGTCTCCGATCTGGCGCCCGAGGCACCTGCGCCGAGAAGGGCCGCGCCTGCGCCGCCAAGAATGGTTCTGCGGGTCACGGTCATCGCTGCATCTCCGGCGCGTTGAGTTTCATGTTGAGACGAAGATCGGTGCTGGCGCCGTCCGGCGCAAGCGCGCAAAGGGCGAACAGGCTGTTCAGCGGAGCGCGCGAGCAGAACGCGCCCACACATTGCGAACGCGGACCTCAATCGCTACATGGCGGCCATGAAAGCCAAGGAAGTAGACATCATCATCGTGCCGGGCTACGGCGATTCGGGCGACGCGCACTGGCAGACGCGCTGGACGTCGAAGTTGTCGACCGCGCGTCGCGTCCTGCAGAACGACTGGATGGCGCCCGATCCGGCCGGCTGGGCAATCGCGGTCGCCAACGCCGTGAACTCTTCCGAGCGGCCGGCGGTCCTGGTGGCGCATTCGCTCGGCATCGCCAGCACCATCAGCGCGATCTCCGCGTTCCGGCGACCGGTGGCCGGCGCATTCCTGGTCGCGCCGCCGGATCTCGACGATCCGAACCTCGAGCCGCGCGACCTGGCGCGCTTCGGGCCCTACCCGCGCGACCCGCTGCCCTTCCCGTCGGTGACGGTCGGCAGCCAGACCGATCCCTATTGCGCGCTGGCGGTGGCCGAGGACCTCGCCGCCGCCTGGGGATCGCTGTTCATCAACGCGGGCGACGCCGGCCACATCAACTCGGACGCCGGCTACGGGCCGTGGCCGGAAGGCTCGATGGCCTTTGGGGCATTCCTCGGACGCCTGAGGCCGGACGGATACTGAGCCGCCCGGCGGCGGGCGCTCAGTCGATGGCGTCGCGCACGCTTTTCAGCAGCACCTCGGCGCCGAGCGAGATCAGCTTGTGCTCGGAGCCGAGCGCCAGCAGGCGGTAGCCCATCTTCACCATGCGCCCGGAAACAGCCGGGTCGATGATGTAGATGCCGCAGAATTTTCCCGCGGCTTCGGCACGCGCGGCAATGTCGGCGATCGTCGCCATCATGTCTTCCAGCGTCGTGTCGATCATCTCTCCGCGCGTCCAGGCGATAGAAAAATCCGACGGACCGAGGAAGATGCCGTCGATGCCGGGCGTCGCCAGGATGCCGTCGAGCGCATCGACGGCGGCGCGGGTCTCGATCATGGCGATTGCGAAGGTGCGGCTGTTGGCGGTTTTCAGC